>CAZSNS010000010.1:4948-14762 GCA_964608515.1 Hadarchaeota archaeon (SeqCode) | reverse complement strand
ATGACTCTTATTTTCAAACCCATACAAATCTTTTAATGCCTCCCATACTTCCATTTTAAAATTATCATCGCCGTTGGAATTATGTAAATCATTTATAGCATTGTACAGGTCCATTTCAAGACTTCCATTATCTCCCACCTTAGCTCTTCTTATCTTTTCCTTATCTCTCTCCGGTAAACACTCGTAATATCCACCCCCTTCTTCAATCGCACACCTACCCAATTCCTTTTTTGACCCTTTCCTTGTAGGATGTTTTAGGGCAACTTTGTTATCATTATTATTTACGTGAAAAAAGATATGTCCTAGAGAATTTACCTCATCTTTCCAACCATTTTTCCAGACTCTAACCCCAAAAGCCTTCCCATCCCTTACCCTCCAACCATCCAACCGGTCAGAATCTACCATCAACTTAACTGTTTTCCACGGTTTAGAAAAGATAATAGTCTTAAGTGCATCCCTTTGGTTTTCTTCTAAGTTTTCTATTTTATCCAAAAAACCTGAAATACTTTCACCAATCAGCTCTCTTTTGAAGTGATTAATAAGTACTTTACCCTCTTTTTTTACATCCGGGACCGCCGGATAAATTTGTTCTAAAGATTGCGAAATAACATCTTTATGTCTTAATTTAACCCACCTGTCCTCGTTTCCCGGATCAGATTCTATTTGCCTTTCCTTTTCTGTGAGAAAGACTAAAATATTATCGTCATAATTGTCTTCCGCGATTTCTCTATATCTTTTAAGCTGGTCTTCTCCCTCCTCAGCTCCGTATTTATTTTCTATGATACAAGCAAAACTTCCATCCTCTTTAGGTATCTCTATTACAAGATCAGGTTCTCCTTTCTCCCTAGAGGGGCTAAAGTCAGGTTCTCCAACCTTATTCCACTGAAAAGAGACCCCTCGAAATTTTTTGTGTTTACTATTTTTGTACACCAATTTAAGGAAATTTTTTAAAAACTTGTTTCCGAGTCCATGATTTTCTCTGGGAGTCAGTAACCATCTATAAAATTTGGTAATTCTATTTTCCTTTGGATCTATTATTTTGAAGATGTTTGGTCTGCCTTTTTCTTTCCGAACTTGATCCTCTATTTCTTGAAAGTTATCATCTTCTATGAGTTCTTCTATTTCGTTAACATCATGCTCTCTAGAAACGGAATTACACATTATCAAAACCCAGTATATCGCTTTACCATAATAGTATAAGTATATTTTTAATCGACCATTTATATTTCTTTCAAGTCCTCAAGTCTTTCAAAGAAAAACTGGGGGCATGAAAACCTTACGAGTTCTGATTTTTTCTTTATAAACCCCTCTCTGCCAATCAGACAACGGATAAGATGGATAAAGAAGAAGAGATGGAAGAACTTTTCGAAAAACTACCGTGGCTCGAAGAACAGTTCGAGACCGAGCAAGAGATAATAGAACAACTGGTGAAGGCAGAGCGGGAATACTTGAAAATCCTTCGAAAGATCGAATGGGTAAAACACTTGGATTAATTATGAGAGGCATTAGTGGCAGTAGACGCAGAGAAGCACATTCAATAAACCTATAATATTCAGTACTCACGTAAGTAGAATTTCCTTGGCTCTTAGGTAAAGTTTTTCGCTCATTTCGGTTGATAAGGTGAAGATTTTGACGATGACTTTCGTGTTTTTGTTCGTGCCGGCAATGGTTAGAGATTCGGTGCACGGAAAAATTTTGTAGTGATGGATACTTCCCTCTGAAGGATTTGTTGAAGTTTTTCACGCCAAGACAGGAACTGGTGGAGGTCGGCTTTTTTCTTTCCTGAACACTCGAAACACTGTCGACAAACGTTTCAACCGTTTCTTGAATTCGTGAGCTCTCGGACGTTCCTCCCAGTTGCGGGAGAGAATCCACAAATTGTACAATGTCATACTGACAAGGAAATACAAACGTCTCAAACTCATCGACTGGCTTGTGGTGAACGGTTTGAATTTTTCAAGCTCACGAATGTTAGTCTCGATCCGCCAACGCCACCCATAATTCTTCGAAACCTCGTCCGGATCCATCTCCAGGTTGGTGATGAACGGATGGATCTCTTTCCCGTTCTCCGTCTCCCTTTCAGTGAATAAAAGTCGAACTTCTTCCTCTTTTTTACTGTTTGAAACTTTATGGTCGGTCTCAGCTGGTATTTCTCCCTTTTCGAACTTTTCACAAGCTTTTCTGACCGGACTAGTCTTCTTTGCAGGGATTATAAAACCTAATTTTCTTGATTTGAGCTCCTCAACCGCATCCACGGAGTAAAAACCTCTGTCGAGAAGGACAAGGCTGGGATCGAGTAATTTTTGGGCGTAATCAAGCAGTTCTTTTAACACTGAGATGTTCGACTCGAACGGGCTGACCTGTCGGGCTTTCAAGGTTATGGTTTTTCCTTCTTCTACGACGCTCAGTATTGCGAATTTGATTCCTAGTTTTGTGCCTGGTAGTCTGGAATCGCTCACGAGGGTGGGATTATCTTCTCCGTAGTAGGGAATGATTGTGAAATCTATGGCGATCTTTGGATTCTCCGGCAATTGCAGCTCTTCCAAGATCTGCTCATTTAGTTTTTCCAGTTCTTCTTGAGCGTTTTCCTCGTCCACTTCGTGTAATCTTCTCAGGATTACGTCTGGCGAGGGTTTCGAATGCTTCTCCGCGGAAGCCTCGTTCATTCCCATCTTTATAACCGACTGGGCGAGATCGTAAGAATCGTAGAGGGAGTTTGGAGCTGGGTTGAAGAGCGAGGCAAACGATTTAAGAGATTCACTGGATAGTTTTCTACTGGTCCGAAACCTATCTAGCGAGATTTGATCTCCTCCTAGAGGAAATCCGGACCAGCCTCCGTCCGGGAGGACGGGGGTCTTTTACCCCTTACCCTCCCTTCGATTTCCTCCAAATCATTCAGAAAAAGAGAAAACTAAAATCACTTGCGGAGGTACTGAATATTCAAAAAAGACTTAAATATTTCCAGTCCGAATATAAGTAACACTATGGCTTTAAAAGAATTAGATGAGAGTGCAATAGACGCAACAGAGATATCACTCAAAAAACTATTTGAAGATTATCTATTTAGAATACCTAGGTATCAACGCCCCTTTTCCTGGCAGGAGGAGAATTTTGAGGATTTGATAGATGATTTGTGGGATGCTTACCAGAAAAATAAAGATGAAAGGTCATCTGAAGATATAGAGAATTACAGTTCTTATTTTTTAGGAAGTATAATACTTAAGCCTAGTTCTGAGGATGGGTCTGATAGATTTGAGATAATAGACGGTCAACAGAGATTGATTTCTCTATCTATTTTAGTTGCAGTTTTAAGAGATTTAATAATTGAAGGCGAGTCGGGCCCAGAGAATGAAGGGGATTTACAGAAATTCATATATAAACAGAAAGGAAGGTATGAGGGACCTGCCCAACCTAGAATAAAACTAAGAGAAAAAGAGGAAGATTTCTACGATAATCATATATTAACCTCTGAAGCTACTACTGATTTAGAGGATATGGATAGAAAGAATTTAACCAAGCCTAGAGAGCCCAAAGAGAATATGTTGGAATCTATAGATGTATTCCTAGATGGGCTAGAAGACAAGGATTTTAGAGAAGTTGATAATTTTGCTGAGTACATTTTGAAAAGAATTACCATCGTAAGAATAATGGCTGGTTCGTTTAACTCCGCTTTTCGGCTGTTCAACGTAATAAATACTCGAGGAATGGAACTTACAAATGCGGACTTGTTGAAAAGCTATAATATTGGTAATATCAAGGAGGATGATAGAGATTTATACGGCCAAAAATGGGAAGATATAGAAAAAGAAATAGGAAATGAGGGTATACAAAAGCTCATAGGTTTTATTAGACACATAGAATTGAAAACTAAAGCTAGCAAATCAGTTTATATAGAATATAAGAAAAATTTATTTGAAAATAATCCTGAGCTTCGTGGAAAGGAGTTTGTTAGATACTTAGAGGGTATAGCCGAAATTTACGAAGAAAAAATCTTAGATAAAAATATTGACGCTGATGAACCCGAAGACATTTACTTTCATAATCTTATATCGATAATGAAAAACTTTTTCCCTTCCGATACCTGGATGGCAACTCTAATAATGTTCGTCAATGAGTTTGGGGATGGACCCTATGTCTTAGATTTTTTGAAGAAGTTGGAGAAAAAAATAGCAGTGGACTGGATTAGTGGTCGAACGAGCTCGGAAAGACTCACACAAGTATATGATGTCATGGAAAAAATTGAAGATTCAGAGGAACCGGGAGAAGTAACAAATTCAGAATTACTAAACGAGGATGTAGAAAAAAGGGAAGACAAATTTAAAGATACCCTAGATGTTGAAAATTTCTATAGAAAAGGAAACTATAGGATGGCAAAATATGTATTATTGAGAATAGACCTAGAGAAACATGGCAATACTGATAGGAGAGCTTCCTACGGAGAAGGAATCTCTATTGAACACATATTACCCCAAACGCCTACTGATGACTATTGGCAAGATAGATTTGAAGATGAGATGTTCAGGAGAAAATGGAATGATAAGTTGGGGAATCTAGTACCACTTAATGGAAGAAAAAATTCAAGTGCGCAAAACTTCCCATACTCAAAGAAAGTAGAAAAATATTTTGAAGAGACAAGTGACCTTGCTTTAGTCAATGAGTTGAAAGATAATTACAATGATTGGACTCCTGAAAAATTGAAGAATCGCCATGAAGAGCTAAAAGAAGAAACAGTTAATTTATGGTTTTGAGACTCTTTAAAAATGAAAGTTTTATACCAAAACCCCACTGATAGCGGGATAAGAATCTTCAAGACTCATCTCCTCCGAATTTTTAATTATCCTCACATATTCGACTTCCAGCAATTCAGCTATCTATTGGGGGATTTTCGTGCGGAAAGATTTGGTATCTTTTTTTGTGAAGGTGAAGCGAGAATATTTGAAAGCCCTCCCGAAAATCGTATGGGCACAAAACTTGGATTAGTTAGATTTATTCGGTCTTGAAAATTCCTCTCTTCTTACGATAGGAAAGATAAAAGATCGTCGACAGTATTGAAACGAGTAATGGAATCCTATAATTCAAGATAGGTTGTAAAACCTCAGAACGGTAAAAAACCAGAATCATGTTTTGTGAAAAGTCGAGCAGGTAGGACCAGAAAAAGAAGAAAAAACTTACACCGAAAAACACCAGTCCGATAGCGGAAGGTAGAGTGGAAAAATTTATCCTATGATTTTTAATCCTTTTTTCGCTGATGATCCAAAGACTCCAAGAACCACCGTAAAAGAGGAAAAGTAAGACTTCTCCAAAAACAAGTCCCCACTCCAATCCGAAAAGGTTTATGAAATTACGAGTTCCGACATCCGTCTCGACAAACCCGAGCCGTCCGATCCCGTACCACGTGAGCACGGCAGATAAGATTGAAAAGACCATAGTCAAAACTAGTAAGGATTTTCGAAAATTATCGGCTTCCTTCAAAACTTCCAATACCGAATCCAACAAACCACCACATCAAACTATTTCTTCACAGTATAAAACTGATGAAATGGAAGAACTGTTTGAAGAGTTGCCATGGTTGAGAGAACAGTTTGAAATTGAGCAAGAGATTATAGAGCAAAAAGTTATGGCGGAGGGAGAATATTCGAAAATCCTTCGAAAAATCGAATGAGCAGAACACTTAGATTAACTTAATTATTATCAGTTTCAAAAAATCCAGTATTCTTGAGGCAAATTAGGTAAACGGCAATTGAAAATAACGAGATTAAGAAGGGAACCCAATAGTCGACAATAGGTCGCAAAATTTCCGAACGAAAGAGGAGTACAATCATATCGTGTGAGAAATCTATTAAATAAAACCAGAAATTGGAAAAGGTAACTATACCTCCAATTATTAGTCCGATGAGTGGATAGGGGAAGGATAACTTTATTCTTTCATTTTTGATTGTATCTTTACCTTCAACCCAAATGCTCCAAAAGAACCCTAATAAAAAGGCATTCCATATCTCGACTAAGACTAGCCCCGAAATTAACCCGTATCGATTTATTAAAAATCGAGTACTGGGATTTAATTCCTTAAATCCGAGAAAACCGACCCCATACCATGTCAGAATGCTAGCGGAAATCGAAAATACTAGACCTGAAATTAATAGGTATTTTTGAAAATTACTTGATTTTTTCCATAACCTCTGTAAAAAGTTCATCCATATCCTAAAAAAATCTAATCAGACTTTATTGAAAAGAGGATTGGAGTTCTCTAATCACAACGATAATAACCGAACGGAAGAAGGGGAGGATTCGGATTCCCAATCTTCCGAAAATAAACCAACTAGGCACAGCTTCGGCACGATCGAAGAGAACACAAATGGAGACGGGAACATCAACCCGTAAATAAACTTTTTTTGTAAAAACCGACCTGAACCGTAATGCTCGTTCCCTCCCCCCGCACCATTCCCTCATCTCTCAAAAAAGGCAAGGCTGAATTTCAGGTGATTAGATAAAATTTTGTTTTTTATGAAAGAGTTAATTGACCATTCCTATCCACCTTATTGGAGCAATATAAGGTATTTAATCGGAAATTTAAGGGGTTTTCATCGTCTTTAACAAGAAAATAATTAAAATTAGGGGAATTAGCATGAATAAACACTTATAGTAATACAGAATATATCTAAAAAACAATGTGTACATTATGAGCAAAGGAAAACCTGATAGTTTCATAGAGAAAGTTCAAAAACGTGTGGCGAATATTGCTATCAGTCCTTCGACAGTCAGAAAACAAGGGGCTTCGGGCATGGTTGATAAAGCTCGGGAATTTTTGTCTCAATTAGATTTAGGAAAGTTCAAAAATATATCTGAAGAGCAGTTTGACGATCGGCTAGAAAAATACACTGAAAAACTTATGGAAAAATTTCCGGAAGGTGCGAAAGATAACTTTGGCGCAGCTAGGAAGTCACTTAATGTATTTTTAGAGCAGGCTTTTTACAATAAATTTCTGGCGAAAGAATACAATCTTGATAAATTAGAACCATTCTTGGAGGTACCGTTAGACAATGATGTGTTAACAAATTTAAAAAAGCATTCTGATAGGGGTGAACTACCGACAAATTTTACAATTAAAAACCTAAATAAAGAAGAGAATGGAAAATTCCAAAAGTTTGCAAAAAATCTAGCTCAACAAAAAGGAATTTCAAGAATTTATCTGGATTTGGAATTCTGGCGATCTTAGTCTATAATTTTCACTCACCGTTTTGCTCCCTACTAATCAAGTTTCACAAAATATAATCCCAATCTTGGACAGTAATTACACAAAATATCCATGTAACAAGAATTGAAGCAATTTTAAAGGTTTATTATTTTTGAACTATCTTCGATTTTATTAATTATCTTCATATCAGCAGGAGTAAAATCATGATTTCTTAATTTATCTTGGGATATCCATTTTATTTCCTTATGATCTGTGGGGTTTAACTTACCATTCTTCCATTTTGCAAGAAATACGTAAAATCTGATGTTTTCAAATTCGTATTCGTGATTTATCTCACAGATCTTATTTTTTATTCGAATCTCTATTCCGAATTCTTCCATTATCTCCCTTCTTAAACATTCTTCAGGAGATTCATCCGACTCTACTTTACCTCCAGGAAATTCCCATTTATTTGCTAACTTTTCTGGTTTTCTTCTTTTACCGATCAAAATTTTTTTATTCTCATTAAGAATTATCCCAGCAGAAACATCTATCTGAGAGGACAATTTTTAACCTCGCTAGCTTTTTATGTTTCGGAAAATCCATGTAATTTTCTATGACCTTCTAAAAATTTAGTATGTGGTTTATACTTCGAATGTTCAGGTAACTCTATTTTTTCACCTTCCAAATCTAAAAAATCAGAAGGTATTTCTTCCTCCGATTCTTTATTTACAATAATCTCAAGATCGTCGTTGAGAGATAACCAACCATGATCAAATCCCCAGTGATGTAACTTGCATAAAGCAATACCGTTTCTCAAATCATCACTTCCACCTTCTTCTACAGGATAAATATGCGCTGATTCGACTTCAGGATTCCCTTCAGGGGAAAATCTTTTAGCTCCACAAAAGGCACATTTGAAGTCATATTCCTCTTTTACTTTTTGAGAGAAAACACTAGACCTTATATTTCTCTCTGAAGCTTCACGGGTTCCTCTTTCCACTTCTAAATCTGGTTCTTCTTCAGATCGTTTCGAAATAGATTTTTGAGTTTCTTCGATTTTCTTTGGGTCTGAAAGTTCCAACTTTCTCATTTTAAATCGGTATATCATACGTTCTCCGTTACTAACGTATTGATAATCGAGAACCTCTACTAGTCCTTGATACTCCCACTCACCATCTTCACCGACAAAAAAGTATATAGGGATAAGATGATTTATTGCTCTTATCAGTGCTTTATTGGGTGGTGTCTCTTCTTGATCTCCTTTTTTCGGTAATCCCTCTCCGATATAATAGAATTCTCTACCTCTATCAACTATATCTTCATAAGGGCTATCTTCCTTAGAAGTCAATATGATGAATTGGTTTCCATCATCAGGATTTCTATAATTTATTCCTTTCATATACCTACCAAAATTCACATCGAAAATATCCGCAATTTCTTCCTGAGTAAACGTATCTCCTATTTCTAATCCTTCAGGAATCATTTTAATCACAAACTTGTTCACATTACATAGATTTTAACTTTCTCTTTCCTAAGAGACCGTTTCAGTTTCATTGCTTCTTCTCTAATTATTGTTCTTATTTTGGATTTTGTCAAGTTAATGTGTTGTTAACTTTCAGAAAATTATTAAATTTCATAGTTGGATAATCACTCTTTTCTTTCCTTTTTGAGCCAGAGTTCGATTGCTTCTCGAACGGATTTTTTCAAAGCTCCTTTTTCCCCTCCATATTTCTTAGCTATCTCTGTTCTGAATTCTTTTTCTAAATCATCTGGAAGATCCACAGTTGTTCTTCCCATTAATAGCACCATTATGGCTAAACACCATTATGCTTATAAACCTAATCAACATAATTATGTTTAAGCATAAATACATAAAGGAATAATATGATTTGTAAATTATTCAAAAAAAGAAACTTTTATTTTCACCATTGCATCAGAGTCTTGATAAGATTTTTTAAATTCATAAATATGGAAACAAAAGAAAGGAGGGTAGATAGAATATGGTAGATTTCTCGGAATGGAAATACGATCCAGTCCGTGTACACTATCAGGGAAATGAGGAACTTTATGAAAAAATATCTGAGGAAATAGAAGGTAATTTCAAATCTCCGATGGACTATCTTAAGAAAATCGATGCTCCCATTAAGGTTAAAGATAAGAAAACTAGCTTTGTTCCTAATAAAGAGGATCCTGTACATAGGTGGTCTCCTTATATAGAAGGTTTCTCCTCTGATTTTGTTAAAAATACCATCGAGAAATTTAAGTTGGATGATGACGAAGATAGGATTCTTGACCCATTTGCAGGAAGTGGAACAACAAATGTTACTGCCAAAGCACTGGGATTTGATAATGTTGGTATTGAAATAAATCCTTTATCTTTCTTTATACTCCAAACTAAGTTAGACTGGTCAGTAAGCTCAAAAGAGTTAAAAAAAGAATTTAAGAATTTTAAAATTCCAGAAAAACCTTCTATCTCCCCACCGGGATTTCTTAAGACAGAGAGACAGTTCCAAGATGATGTTTTAGAAAATATTCTTCGTTTGAAGGAAGGTATATGGAATTTAGAGAATGAAATAGTTAAAAAATATTTTAAAGAGAAAAAAAAGAAGGTCCGGGAGAGAAAAAAAAGAAAGATAA
>CAZSNS010000010.1:0-4938 GCA_964608515.1 Hadarchaeota archaeon (SeqCode) | reverse complement strand
TTTAAATTAGCTTTTTCCACTGTTTTACTTCCCAGTAGTAATCTAAAACGTGCGCCTTCCTTAGCTTATACTGATAATGAAGTTAGCGCAGATAAACCTATTGATATTTTTAATGAGAAAATGAGTCAAATAATCAAAGATTTGAAGAAAGTTGATGGTGGTAAGGACCACCCAGAAACAGAAGTTTTTCTTGGTGATTCAGGGGAAGTTGAACTTGAAAAAGATTCCGTTGATGCTATTATTACCAGCCCTCCGTATCTTAATTTCTTTGATTATCCTGGGAACTATAAGCTTGAACTTGGTTGGATGGGTTACGCTAATTCAACTAAAGATCTTAGAGAATTGAGAGACTCAATGGTCACATGCGACAACATTTCAAGACAATCTGTGAAGGAATATAATCAGACAGATAGGGAGTGGAAAAATCCTTGGTTAGAAGAGATAATTGACGAATTTGAAAAAAGAATAGAAAATCGACCCGATATTCGAAGATCCGACTATGACGTGATAGTTGGAAAATACTTTGATGATATGTATTCTGTGATGGAAAACATGGAAAAGGCCATGAAAACAGGAGGAAAAATGTCTTATGTGGTTGGGGATTCATTAATACAGGACGTTTACGTCCCTACTGATTTAATACTTGCTAAGCAAGCAGAAGATCTTGGTTTTGAAATAGAAGAAGTGGTAATTGGGCGGAAAAGACACTCTGGCATTCGCAGAAGTTTTATTCTGAGAGAAACGACAACTATTCTAAAGAAGAAATAATCGAGTCAAATTTATTGGAGAAATTTCTAGCGTTTGTATCCAAACTTCCATGTATTGGGAAAGATAATGCAAATACTTCTATCTTTTTTCCCATAAAATTTTGAAGACTCAAACGTGCTATTTTTTCGTCTTTTGGTGTTGGATATATCAATATTCCTTTCGAAACTCGCTCGTTACACACGTAAAAAAGAATTTGGAAAACCTCTAAATTGTCAAAAAATGTATTTCTAAATGAGCCTTTATATTTATTTTTGACATCTCCAACTGCTATGTTTTGCCCTTCTGGATTTTTGACTAGTATATCGGGTTCATATTCTTTTGATATCTCCTTATCTCCATATTCAATTTTTCCATATTTCTCCTGTTTTTTTTCTTTTGGAACTGAGTATTCAGAGTAAATGTTTAGAACATTTCTCACGCATTCTTCAAATATTCTATTATAGTTTTCTAAAAAAGAATTATATTCTAATTTTCTCCAACCTTCAGATGAAATTCTGGAATCAATTAAAAGTTTAACAAGTTTAAGTACATTGTAGTATTTTTTGTTGCGATAGTTTATTCTATCTATAGCTCTATCTATAATGTCTGAATTAATATTTTTCATATCGTCTGGGTACTTAAAATAGGAAAGATAACGGTTAATTCTTGATATGTCAGTGTTATTCTTTTCAAGATTATTAACTAGTTCTAACCCTTTTTTTATTATCCTATTAGGAAGGTTATCTTGAGTTAATTCATCAAATTCACAAAATATTTTATTAGGGCCAGTGACTATCTCTGGTCTGACTCTGCCTTTGACAATAGTAGACGCTTTTTCTTTTTCTTTATAGTCTATGTGTTTGCCTTCATTAAGCAAAGCCTCTAACTCTTCTAAAAACCGTTCTACAAGAGCTGTTTGAAAAGTATCTTTAGACGTGGAATATTTCGTCTCAGACAATTCTCTTGTAAAGTCACTTTTTGCCAAAAGCCATATTTGAATCAAATCCTCAAAAGTTACGAATCTCATTTGAGGCTCAATCTCAATAGTTATATTGGGTAAATTTAGCGTGCCGACATAGAAGTCATTCATACACAAAGTATCTTCTTCGAGATCAAAAGGAGCATCTTTACCAGTAAAATCTCTTTTGTATTTTTTAGCTACCTCCAATTGCTCGTCGTTTAATTCTATAGTTCCTCCTTCTGAAATCCTTTTAGATTCCATGTTTATCTCAGGACTCTTTTTACTTCTGCTTTAAATTCTTCTTCTGTAGGACGTTTCCAAAGTTCGCCTAAAATATTCTTCATTTTTTGCTCTTGACCTGAACAATATTCTTCGATTAGCGGGACAATAGAATAATTAATAGTTTTTTCCAAGTCTTCCCAAGTCCAGATATAAACTCCCTCTTCTTCAATAGAATCAGGCATGAGAAAAGTATGTCCTAGTCTCAACTCTTTATCCCCTAAAGTTTCAACTATTTTCTCATTTAATTTCTCGAAGAATAAAGGAATACTAACTTCATCTAAAGCATCATCGTCAGTTTTTTTCTTAAGTAGTTCGGAGCTAGGAGGAGTGTAAACAAAGGCAAATCTTCTTCTTAATGCATTATCGACTATTGCAATAGATCTATCTGAGGAATTCATTGTTCCCAAAATATGTAAATTTTCTGGCATAGTTAGAGAATCCATATCTACATCTCCCGAAATTTTTATCCCGTCATAATTTCTATCAAGTGCTGAGAATACTTCTCCAAGAACTTTCGAAAGATTTGCTCTATTTATTTCATCGATTATCAATAAGTAGTTTTTTTCTCTATTGTTTTTGGCCTTTCTAACTATCTCAAGTAATGGACCTTTACTTTTCTTAAATCCTCCCTCTTCGTTAGGCCTCAAACCACCAACAAAATTTTCATAAGAATAATTGGGATGGAATTGAACAAATTCCATATCTGAATAGTTGTCAAGATCCTTGTATACCTTTCTACATAGCCAAGTTTTACTAGTTCCTGGAGGTCCATATAATATAGCTTGTTTATAATCCTTCAATACTCTATATAATTCTGAAGTAGTTGGAAGCTCTATGTCAGCAATTAAAATATCTTCTGACAATATTATTTCAGGTAGCTCCACCTCCTTACGACTTTCATCGGATAAAACCCATTCCTCAGGAGGGTCCCCCAAATAATCTCTGATTTCGGACATGTCAACTTTATTGTCAGATAGGGTGATGTCCATTTCTTCATCGAATAACCTTCGCTCTTCTTCCAGGGTTATATTAAACAAGTCCTTGAAAGAGTCAAGAAGCACCTGTTTTGGATTGTCTACACCCTCTTCAATTTTCTTATTTCGAAATACCCAACAGGCCAAAGCGTTTAAATCTATTTTTATATGTTGAAGATTACAAGTATCGATTAATTCTTCGATATAGTTTTCAGTGAATTTGACACGATCTTCTTCTTCAGTTACTATCGATCTCCAATTAGTACTTCCCCCCACAACGTTATTTTTTAGTCTATTTCTTCCATACATTTTGGATCCCTCACTAACAGCTTGTGATCTCCACTCCATTCTAAACGGATCCATTAATTCATAATTTTCTGGTATTTCTTCTTCAGAGCCAAATAACGACATCATAAGTATTGTTGCCTCATGTCCTTTTGATCTAAACTCATCATCTATATCTAAGAAGCGAGAATCATCTACACCGATATATTTTAGTAGGAAAAAATCCCCCAGTGTTTTTGGGTTGTTAATATTAAGTTCGTTTAGATAGTCTATGCTCTCTTTCAGGGATTCTTCAGAGATGTACATTATAAATCGTTTACTTTTTCAAAGTTAAAAATTTGGCCACAAATCCATCAAAATAAAAATTATCCTAAAATCCAAGATATGTTTATCCCCTCCACATGATTTATTTCCATATTTATACGTAAAATCACCTAACTCCTAGTTTTTATAGGATCCCTTAATTTCGAAAAAAACCGAATCGACCGCTAAATACTCTTTCGAACATAAATTATCGATATTGGAACTTTAAATTATATGTTTTTAAACGGATATGAATTCCTACGAGGGAGCTCAGTAAGAAATTTCAGAGTTTTGAAAAAGCTTGGCAATTTCTAGTTTTTTTATTTATAAACCCCAGTTTCGCTAAGTGGGTAACGGATAAGATGACTGAGACAGACGAGATGGGAGAACTTTTCGAAAAACTGCCGTGGCTTGAATAACAGTTCGAACTCGAGCAAGAAATCATAGAAAAGCAAGTTATGGCAGAGCAGGAATACTTGAAGATTCTAAGAAAAGTCGAATGGTTAAATCACTTGGATTAACACGAAGATAGTAATTGAAGGCTTAAATAGAAACGGACTTGGAACTTTTATTCTGTTTTCCACCGCTACATAGCCGATAAAATTAGAAAGGGGATATTAACTCTTTAAAACTGAAATTTTCGCACTGATTTTCCAATCTTGAGATAGAACCATTTTACATATCCACACCTCGTATCCTCTCTCTTGAGCGGGTTTGATACCTTTCTTTTGATTAAACGATACTGTGATACTTTCTTCAGGGTCAGTTACAGTTTTTAAATCCATTAGAACCTTCTGCTTCTGATTATTAGTTTTCCTCCAACCTACGTAATCAAATGTCGGTGGCCCCTCCCCCCTTATCGTTTCATTTAAAAACTTTAGGTCCTCTATAAAAAATTCCTCCTTTTTGGGAAAAAGAGTTCTGATACTCCGTTTGAAGAAATTAGGAACTTTATATAAAACCCACCGAGAATCCATTTTTTGCAGAATATTATTCTTATAAAATTCAAACAATTTCTCACCCATAACCCCTTTTCTCCCTCTCTCCTCATCAAAAATATCGAGAGATATCTCCTTTTTTGTTTCCCAGTTTATTTTTTCTGCACTCATTCTACCACCATTTTATTAATTTGTTCGCTGGGATAAGAATATAATTTTGCCGAAATCTAGATTTCCCTAAGTCACAAGAAATCTTTTGAAATCTAGAAAAAATCATATTTAAAGGAATCAAACTAGAAAAAGTTACTTTGGATGAAAACTATCTGCCTTTTCCAATAGATTGTTACAAGTATTTTAGAGTAAGTCTGCGGGTGTGACAATTCCAAGAATATTTCCGTTCTCACCTTCCACTAGGATTGCGTTGTGTGTCTTTAGGAGTTCGGCAGCA
>CAZSNS010000009.1:45860-47211 GCA_964608515.1 Hadarchaeota archaeon (SeqCode) | reverse complement strand
ACACGATTTTGAAACTTTTAGGAGTCGGTTTCGCTTGTGCATTGACCGATCTGTATTTTGATGTATGGTTTTTCGAAACAATCACCCGAACGGGTTTAATCGCTCTACATTTGGTTTTGGCGCTAGTTTTGTATTATATGATTAGAGAATGGTCGATTCCAGCATTTTTAGAAATAGGTTTCGTACTAACTTTCGCCTTAACCGCTCTAAACGGGTCACTAGTTCCACAAATAGCATACTTCCCAGGACTACTCATAACTTGGATAATAATGTACCTCCTCGTAACAAGAAAAAAACTAACCATCTAAAATCATCAATGGTCTTATCCTTCCCCTTAACTTTTTCTATTGAGTTTTTTGTTCAATTCTAACTTCTCAAAAGCAGATTTTATTTCATCAGTATGTGACTAATTAGATATAAGATCCAAACGAATCTAAAGCTTTATAAAAAAACTAGGTAGAGAATTATCCATAATGGCAACAGAAACTCCTTCGAACGATTTTTTGAAAAAAATAATGACGTACTGCGGATTATTAGCTCCAATCGTAGCTTTTACCGCAATTTTTACAGCGACCACGGTTCATTCGGACTGGTTTACTTGGTCAGGACACGCGTTGAGTGATTTGGGAGCTTTGGGAACTTCGCCTCTCTGGATTTATAACCTAGGTCTGGTTTTGACTGGAACTTTAGGAGTGATATTCGCTCTTAGACTGGTGGACTATTTTGATAATAATATTTCCAAATTAGGCGCGGTATTTTTCCTCGTCGGCATCTTCAACCTTTCTCTAGTCGGAACTTTTCCCGGAGGTACGGAACCTCATATGTTGGTGACCTCTTTATTTTTCGGAATCACCACACTAGGAATCCTGATTATAGGAATCAGAGAAAGTATAGACAGAAAACAGCTCGGATATTTATGGATACTATTAATATTCATCGGGATTACTCTAACCTATCTAACTTCAAAATGGTTCACAGGCGCCGCCATCCCCGAAATGGTCGGAGCTGTCGCCTTTTCAATCTTCAGTCTGGTCTACTTCGGAAAAATCACAACCCATCTCTAAAAAACCGGAAAAATTACGCAAATCAAGACCCAGTGAACGAAATAGGGCAAACTCTCGAAAAAAAAGAAAAAGTCGGAAAATTCCCCCATACATAAATAAACATTTTAATTTTTGATTAAACTCCTTTTTACAAGGTAATATCGAATAAAGGACATGATTAGAAAAACCATTAAAACTAAAATATTCCAGAGGGGAAAGTTGATCAAAATTATAAAACTTGGTGGGTTTAGGTATTGAATAAAAAAATCATTGTAGCATCTCTTATTTTCTTTCTAGTCGGGATCGGA
>CAZSNS010000009.1:38676-45850 GCA_964608515.1 Hadarchaeota archaeon (SeqCode) | reverse complement strand
CCAATGTAGGATTAATCAGTTGGAATCTAAAATTTCGAAAATGGAAGTGTTGAACCGGATTAGTGAAAATGTCATACAGCGGAGGACAAATATAGTCGCCGTTAATGAGGGTGGTAATGGGGTTTTAGCTATTTTAACGGTCGATCTCACACCTGGGGAAGGGGGAGTATTTGTCAGAACTAGACCTCTAATCGGTTTCGATTTTCAAGACGCTCAGATAAAAGCTGTAAGAGCAGCGGCAAAATTTACAAATCTACCCATAGATGAGACTGGTGACGGAATCGAGGACACTCACACTCATTTCACAGTATCAGCTGAAACTGATGAAAAAGTTATCATCTCCCAAATTGACGGTCCTAGTGCTGGAGCTGCAGCAGCCCTGGTAACCGTAGCCGCATTGGAGGGTGAAAATATTCGACACGATGTCGTGATTACCGGAACTATCTCCGAAGACGGTTCTATAGGATTGGTCGGCGGAATCATGGAAAAAGCGAAAGCCGCAGAAAATGCAGATATGAAACCATTCTTAGTTCCAGAAGGACAAACCATCAAAGTAAACGAAGAATGGAAACCAATAACCTACTTGAAATCTTACGCATCAGAACAAGGTTGGAATATGGAGATAAAAGAAGTATCCGATATCGAAGAAGGAACAGAATATTTTTACGAATAACATTTTCTGCTTTTGAACCTGACCGTAAACTGGGTGATTTTTCCAATTCTTATCACTTTACAATCTCAAGACTCTAGGACAAAATGCTATAGAGATATAAACCTATTTCTAGGGTGAGGAAAGTTACGTGATGTCTCGACGTTCAAAATACATCATTGCCAATGAGACAAACACGATAGTGAGAATTGTTAGTATGATGAATGGGATTGCTATGTCGGTGTTTCCTTTGACGAGTAGTTCTGACGGGTCGAAGTAGTTAACTAGTGATATTATTCCTATTTTTTCATAATCGGGGACGAGTTGGCTGATTGATTCGAAAAGGTACATTCCGACGATTATGGCCATTCCGATTATGCTCGCCTTCATTTTTTTGTCGATAATTGTGGATATGAGTAGGCTTAGACCGGCGACTGAGAGGAAGTAGGGGATTGTCCAGAGATGGGTTAAGAACAAGTGTTTGAAGATGAGTTCTTCACCTATAACGGAAGCCATCCCATATACTGTCCCCATTGTAGCGAAGTTGACCGTGAGGATTAGAGGTATCAACCCTATGAACTTTTCCAGAACTATCCGACTTCTAGAAACTGGGTTTGCCATTAGCATATCGATAGTTTTTGACTCAATCTCTTCCGAAATCAGAGAACCTGCAATATAAGCAATCAATGTCGGCAAGATTAAAATCCAAAATATTTGATACAGTTCAACGTTTAGAAAACCGGAAAATGTTCCCATACTCTCGAAACCTCTGATAAATTCCAACGGCATCTCAGTAAACTCTCCCAACATGTCTTCAAAAGTTGGATAAACACCTGTGTACATCGCTGAAAACCCCATGAAAATAAACGTGAGAAGCGCAGTCAATTTCCACTTACCCTTAACGGTCTCCCAAGCAATCCTAAGCTTCAACCAACTCGTCATTCTTCCCCCTCCTCATAATAATGCATGAAAATATCTTCAAGACTGAACTTTTTAATCTCCAAATCCAGAACCGTAAAATCGGCAAGTTTTTTCACCCACTTATCAAGCCCATCAGAAACTACAAACCTTATCCAACCATCCTCCACCGTCATATCCTCAGGACCATCAAACTCCTCCGAATCTTCTTCTATCTTGGCTCTAATGATGTTGCCTCTCTTACTTTTCAAAGACTCGATACCCTCAAGCGTGACCAGTTCACCATCACGAATAATCCCAGCCCGATCACAAACCTTCTCCACCTCACTCAAAATATGCGAAGAAAAAAACATAGTCCTACCCTTCTCCCTCTCTCCCCTCAAAAAATCATAAAACTTCTGCTGAACCAAAGGATCCAACCCAGACGTAGGCTCATCCATAACCACCAACTCAGGATCATGCATAAAAGCCTGAATAATCGCTAACTTTTGCCTCATCCCAGAAGAATACCCATCTATTTTTCTATCGAGAGGAAGTTCGAAAATATCCAACAACTCATCCAACAAAGACAATTCAGAATCTCTCAACGAGCCAAAATAATCCAAAAACTCCCTCCCAGACAAGCTACCGTAAAGACTCAAATTTCCAGGAATATATCCCAAATTTTGCTTAATCTCAGAAATATTGTTCTGAACATCCTTCCCAAAAATACGCGCCTCACCACTAGTAGGTTTCAAAAAACCAAGCAAAGTCCTAATCGTAGTAGTCTTCCCAGCCCCATTCGGACCGAGAAATCCAAATATTTCCCCCTCTTCAACCTCTAAACTCAAATTTTCAGTTCCTTTGGTATCCCCATAATATTTCGTCAAGTTTTCAAGCTCTATTACCTTCAAATTCCCACCAATTAAAAAAAGAGGACCAGGTACTTCAAGTTATTGCCATAAATTTATGGTTTTTTAAAGATAGTTTTTTTAGCTCGATTTTTGTTTAAATATATTGGATGTTAAGAAAAGCAACATTAGAAGTAATATTTGGAGACAATATAGTAGAAAACTTTCCTTTCGAAATGGATCTGATTGAGAAGATGGAGTGTTTCAGAATACTAAGGTTTGGAGAAAAGAAAGCCACTGGTTTTGTTCGAGTGGAGATGAAGCCGGGAAGACATCCCTCAGAAATATCAAAAAATGAGGCCTTTTTGAAATTCGAGGTTCTAAACAAGAAGGAGAATGAATACCTCTGTATTGTCCGGAAAAACTTTTCCAAAATATTCAAAGAATGGATCGGAACACCAAACATTTTCTCAGAACAAGTCGATGATGATCTCTTCTTCGATCTACCCATCATATTCGACAGTGAAAAAAGCCAGTTTTCTGTGGTGGGAACACAAGAATCGATAGACGGATATCTAAACATTCTCGAAAAGTTCGATATACAATACAATCTAAAATCGATAAAAGACCACAAAGAATTCGAAAAAACAAAAAACACCAATCTCACTGACAGGCAAGAAGAAATCATATCCACTGCATACGATCTAGGATACTACGATACACCAAAGAAAATAAGCTCTGAAAAACTAGCCGATATATTTGAAATATCACAACCGACTCTTCTTGAACATTTGCGAAAATCCGAGAAAAAAATCATGAAACATACTTTTGAATAAGTTGACGATTCTAACCAAGTATCTTTAAAAATATTTTATTCGAAACTTTTAGGTTGGAGAAAAACTTGGAAGAAGAGATTAAACGGTTGAAAAATGGAAATGCTAAGGATCGAATGAAAGCCTGCGAAAATTTAGGAGACATACGAGACGAAAAAGCGGTTGAAACACTCGCGAACGCTCTAGAGGATGAATATTGGGCGGTGCGAGAACGTGCAGCCGAAGCTCTTGGTAAAATCGGTGGAGAAAAAGCACTAAATGCTTTGATAGATGTCATAGAAAATCAGAATTCTGATCAAGAAGATATTCCGATAGCGTTAGCACCTTTCGCTTTAGGGAAGCTTGAAGATGAGAAAGCGATAGACCCTCTTCTAAAAGCTTTGAAGGATAGTAGAGAATATGTTCGAAAAAGTGCTTCGGAAGCTCTTGCCAAAATCGGAACCCCTGCCATAGATCCTCTATTAGATAAGCTAAACTCTCAAAACCAACAAGTTAGAGAAGGAGCTACGCAAGCTCTTGGGAAAATCGGGAAAAGTAAAGCTGTTAGTCATTTAATAGAATTACTTGATGACGAATATTGGAAAGTTCGGAAACAAGCTGCATTGGCACTTGGAAAAATAAGCGAAAGTAAAGCTGTGAAACCTTTGATAAAAAAATTGAAGGACGATAAGCGTGAAGTTCGAGAAAGTTCTATAGAAGCATTAGCTAGAATCGGCAAACCTTCTGTGAAACCTTTGATAAAAAAACTAGATGCACAAAATAACCATGTTCAAAAGGGAGCGAAACAAGCACTGCAATGGATAGGGGAGCCTTCAAAAGAACCTCTTCGAGAGACAATGAAAAGTGGAGAAAAAAATCTGAGTGAAAAAGCGAAAGAGGTTTTGGAAAGAATAAACCAAACTTGAGTGTTGTCAAAATGGTCGAAGATGGAGAAATTCTCACACTAACACAATTAAATGATGAAAAAATAAGCCCGGTTTCATTTGAACTTTTAGGAATCGGGAAAAAAATAGCCAACGAGTTAGATAAAGAGTTAAGTACAGTAATAATCGGGTCTGGAAACGATGAACCAGTTAACGAATTATCAAAATATGCTGACAATGTTTACAATATCGAACATTCCTTGCTTGAAGATTTTCAACCGGAATTATACTCCGAGGTTTTGGAACAATTAATCAAAAATATTTCACCCAGTATTTTACTCTTAGGAAATACGTACAAAGGAGCGGATATAGGCCCTAGGCTTTCCTTCCGATTTGAAACAAACTTGACTACTGATTGTCTGGACTTGGATATTAATGATGATGGGGAGTTGGAGAGGACTAAGCAGGTTTATGGTGGGAATATTATCGCGTCTTTTGTTTATGATGACAATCCTCAACTTGTGACAATCCGGCCGAAGGTGATGGATCCTTTGAAACCGGAAGGGGGGGAGGGTGAAATAATTGATTTCGAACCTGATGTGGACGAGTCGATGATGGAAACTACTGTTCTTGAGAGGGTTGAGGAGGAAACTATCAAATTGGACAATGCTGATGCTATCGTTTCAGGAGGTAGAGGAATAGGGGAGCCAGAAGGGTTTGAAAAGCTTCAAAATCTTGCTGAAGTTCTTGAAGAATCTTATGAAAAAGTAGAAATAGGTTCAAGTAGACCGCCGGTGGATTTAGGATGGGTTCACTCGGCCAGACAAATCGGTCTGACTGGGGAGAAAGTAACTCCGGAACTTTATATAGCGATAGGAATATCAGGAGCCACACAACATTTGGTCGGCATGTCCAACTCTAACACAATAGTAGCTATAAATAAGGATCCTAACGCCGCTATTTTTGAAATGTCGGATTATGGAATAGTAGGTGAATACGAAAAAGCACTTCCATCACTCAAGGATAAGTTGGAGGAGTTAATATGAGCGAGGGATTAGAAATTATCGTTTGCGCAAAGCAAATCCCTGACCCGGAAGGACCGCCATCTTCATTCGAAGCCGACCCTGAAAATAAAGAAGTGAAGATAAGCGGCATCCCTCCTGAAATAAATCCTTTCGATAAAAACGCTCTCGAAGCAGCGATACAATTGAAAGAAGAACATGGTGGAAAAGTCACTGTTGTGAGTTTAGGAGAAAAACTCTCTGAAGCAGTACTAATTAAAGCATTGGGGGCCGGAGCCGATGAACTAGTCCTAGTAAAAGATAAAAAAATGAAAAATCTTGACAGTTACTCCACAGCTGAACTATTATCGAAAATAATAGAAAAAATCGGAGGTTACGATCTCATACTCACAGGGAGACAAGCCGGAGACTGGGAAGCAGGACAAGCGGGGATACTCTTATCCGAATTTTTAGAACTTCCAGGAATAAACTGGGCGCGAGACATCGAAATCGAGAACGATAAAGTTAGAGTTGAGAAAGTGATTCCGAAAGGGTACGAGAAAGTCGAAGCTGATTTACCGGCTGTCATTACAGCAAGTAACGAGATAGGAGAATTAAGATACGTTTCCGTATCTACTCTAAAAAAAGCTAGAGAAAAACCCGTCCAAAATTGGGATTCAGAAAAACTTGACTTATCAAAATTAGACAATAGAAATATCACATCACTCACATCACCCAGTAGGGAAAGAGAATGCACAATTATCGAGAGGGATACTCCCGAAAAAGCTGGAGAAAAACTGGCTGAAAAACTCAAAGAAAAAGGAATTGTTTAATTCAACAGATAAAATAATTCTAATAGTTGGATAAGAATGGTAGAAAAAAATCTTGAAAAAATAGTCGGGACTAATAATTATTCTTCCGAAGATAAAACCCTTGACGAATACTCCGAAGATAAAAGTTTCGTCTCAGGAAAAACTCCCAAAAGTCTCGTAAAGCCGGAGAATTCTGAAGAAGTTCAAAAAATTATAAGATTGGCCAATGAGGAGAATATTTTTCTAGTTCCGGTCAGTTCGGGAAAACCTAGATTTAGAGGGGATACTGTTCCCAAAAACAGTGAAACTGTTATAGTAAATCTCTCGGAAATGACTGAGATAAGAATGATTGACAGATTGGATAGAGTCGCGATGATTGAACCCGGGGTAAAATTTTCCGAATTACAAGAAAAATTAGAAGAGAAAGGTTTGAAACTTCCGAGTCCGTTATCACCAAAAAAATCCAAATCGATAATCGGAAGTTTTCTTGAGAGAGAACCTCACATAATACCAAAATATCATCTGGATCATTCCGAACCTTTACTTTGCAACGAAGTGGTTTTCGGAACAGGAGATATTTTCAGAACGGGTGAAGCGGGAACTCTCGGCACGATCGAAGAACAATGGGACGCAGGCCGACGTCAAAAGAATCCTGAAGGTCAACAAATAAATATTAACAGATTGCTTCAAGGAGCTCAAGGGACTTTAGGGATAGTTACTTGGTCGACTGTTCGTTGTGAAATATTACCTCAGATTCAAAAACCTTACTTCGCTTATTCGGATGAACTTGAAGATTTGCTTGAGTTTGCTTATAGGCTCATAAGGCGAAGATTAGGAGATGAAATTCTCATTCTAAACAAACAAAACATTGCGAAACTATCCGGATACGACAAGGAAGAAATGAAAGAAACGGAAGACGGATCTCCAAATTGGATTTTATTCTTTTCTATAGGTGGTTACGAGTATAGACCGGAAGAAAGGGTCGAATATCAAGAAAAGGACATAAAAGACATCAGTAAGGAATTGGACGTTTCTCTCAGTGAAAGTGTGTTTAATATAGATTCCGAAGATTTTTTGGACACTGTTTCAACTCCTTCTGAGGAACCTTATTGGAAGATAAGACATTTCGGCGGTTGTCAGGACATTTATTTCATCAGCCCTAGAACCAGAATTCCGAAACTAATGACAACCATGAAAGAAATAATTGACGAGAAAAGTTTCGACCCTTACAAATTAGGCGTTTATATCCAACCCGTTTGCCAAGGTCA
>CAZSNS010000009.1:0-38666 GCA_964608515.1 Hadarchaeota archaeon (SeqCode) | reverse complement strand
GTTGAAAAAACTAGAGAGGTTTATTCATCCGCATGTCGAGAGTTGTTAGAAGAAGGTGCTTTCTTTTCTCGCCCATATGATTTGGTTTCTGAAATGGTTTACGATAAGTGTTCAAGTTCAAGAAAAGCTCTGGGTAAGGTTAAGGAAATTTTTGACCCTAACCATGTTTTGAATCCAGGAAAATTATGCTTTGAGGGATAAGTATGAGTTTAGAAGATTATGATGCAGAACTTCGATATTGTTCGAGATGTTCTCTGTGTAAGTGGATACCGCAACTTCAAATAAAGAGTAAGGAATTTTCTGAAGGATGTCCAGCTATAAAACGTTATAATTTTCACGCATATTCTGGTGGTGGTCGAGTTATTTCAGCTCTTTCAATGAAGGAGGGTAGAAGCGAACTCACTGAAGAATTGAAGGAAATAATTCACCGATGCCAATTGTGCGGAGCTTGTCAAGTTTCTTGTCATCAAGCGAGTGAAATCGTAGAACCGTTGGAAATAGCTAGGGAACTGAAAGTGAAGTGTGTTGAAGAGGGAAAAATCCTACCGGAACATATGATCATGATCGAAGGAATGAGAGAGGAAGATAATCCGTTTGGAGAACCTAAATCCGAAAGAGGGGAATGGGCTGAAGGTTTGGATTTGAAAGATTTGAATGAGGAGGAAGCGGATGTTCTATTCCACGCCGGTTGTAGATTGTCTTACGATGAGGATTTGAGAAATATTGTTAGAGACGGGGTTAGATTATTATCTGAGGGTGGTGTGGATTTTGGGATTTTTGGGGGAGAAGAAGCGTGTTGCGGGTTGCGAGCTTTCGACACAGGTTATCGTGGAGAGATCGAAAAATATGCTGAAGATATGATTAGCAGAATTAGAGCTTCCGGTGCGGAAAAGATTGTTACGCCTTGTGCGGATTGTTATTCGGCTTTCAAACAATTGTACCCGTTAATCGGTAAGGAGTTGGATGTGGAAATCATTCATATTACTGAGATGTTGGACCGGCTTGTAAAGGAGGGAAAACTCGAACTTGAAAATGAGGTTTCTAAGACTGTTACTTATCATGATCCTTGTCATTTGGGCAGGTTGGGAGAATCTTATGAATCTTGGGATGGGGAGTGGGTGAGAGGAGAAGGGAATGTGATGGTGCCTTCAGATGGTGATAAACAAATTCGGAGAGGTACTGAAGGGGTGTATGAACCTCCTCGAAATCTTTTGAAAGCTATTCCTCAGTTAGAATTGGTGGAGATGGAGAGAAAAAGAGAATGGGGTTGGTGTTGTGGAGCCGGTGGTGGAGTTTACGAGGCTTATCCTGATTTCGCTCAGTGGACCTCAAAAGAGAGAATAAAAGAAGCTAAGGCGGCTGGTGCGGAAGCTCTCGTAACCGCTTGTCCCTGGTGTGAGCGAAACTTCAAAGACACGATACAAGAAGAGGATATGGATTTCCAAATTTTCGACATTATAGAACTAATTTCTGAGGGAGAATCATGAAAGAAGAAGCTTATGAAGAGTTTGAAAAAATAGTCGGGGCAGAAAACGTTTCGGAAGACCCGGGAGTTCTTGACGGGTATACTTATCAATGGGCGGCCGAATTTGTCGGGGAGATCGGTAATCGTTTTTCACCTGCGAGACCGGAAGCTGTGATATTGCCGGAAGATACGGGGGAGATTCAATCTATTGTGAAAACTTGTAATGATTTCGATTACCAATTTAAAGCTCATTCGACTGGTTGGGGTGTTTGGTCTACGACGAGAGATGAAGGTATCGTGTTGTTAGACTTGCGGAGGATGGACGAGTTGGTGGAGGTGAACGAAGAAGAAATGTACGCTGTAGTGGAACCTTACGTCACCTGGGCACAACTCCAATCAGAATGCATGAAAAAAGGCCTCAACTGTGCAACGATCGGAGCCGGAAGCAACACCTCAGCTCTGGCAAGTATAACATGCATGGCCGGCATCGGACACAATAACGTATCAATGGGATACAACGCGAGAAACGTCCTGGGAGTCGAATGGGTACTTCCAAACGGAGAACTGTTAAAACTCGGATCACTAGACTCAAACGCCGACTGGATCACTGGAGACGGACCCGGACCATCCCTACGAGGAATCATGAGAGGATTATACGGAACGATGGGAGGCCTAGGCGTATTCACAAAATGCGCGATCAGATTATACAACTGGCCGGGACCTTCAGAATTCGAAGTCGAAAACATCACTCCCTCTAAAGAGAGGATAAAAAATTATCCGGAAAACATCGAAGTCTTCGCAATTTATTTTGAAGAATGGGAAGATCGTGACGAAGCGATCACAAAAATCGGAGAATCCGAAATAGCCTACTCCGGAGCAGTCACAGAAAGACCCGCACTTTTCGGCCTGTTCGGCAATTCTAACAAGGAATTGGCTGGGTTGTTGAAGTGGACTAGTCTTGCGAAACTTTTGTTTCCTAAAATTATCGTCACGCTCGTATTGGCTGGTGATTCTGAAAGGGAGTTGGAATATAAGAAAAAAGTCTTAGACGATATCCTTAAGGAAACGGGTGGGCGAACTCTTAATGAATTTTTAGATACTTTAGACCTATTTCCAAAGTTTCTTTTTGATTTAGCGAAAAATTTTGGAGAGTTTGACAGTATTTTCGAAATAATTCAAAACAGGCAAGCTTTCATAGACCCTCTCACCCTTTTCATTCTAAAAACGGGAAGTTATGTAAACAGAATCGTCTTCGGAACAGGAGGGTCATTCACCACCAACCTTTGCGGAAACTTCACAACCAGAAGAACCCTCACCCCTACAGAAACGAAAGCGATCGAAATCAAAAAAGAATACCTCGACAACGACCTTTTCGTAGAAGACATGGGAGAAGGAGGATGGGGCCCACTCCATATAGATCAAGGTCATCTGGGATGGTTAGAAAGCGGAACAACTTTCGACCCATGGGATCCAGAAGCCGTGGAAACAATGGTTGAACAACTGGAAAGGATTAACGAAGCGTGCGCAAAAGAAAACATCATCTTACCATTCATATCACAAGCCCAAGTAGACGAATCTCGAGGAAAAAGCCCTCACGACACCATAGGGCCAAAAATGAACACGGATTACAGACCATGGCAAAGAAAAATAAAACAAGCATTCGACCCAAACAACACTTCCGATCCTTCAGATTATATCGAACCTAAAGATTCCGAATAAAGTTTACAAACCTTATAAGAAACCCACACATTATTTCTTTTTGTGGGACGGACATGAGTCGTAAAAAATGGGCTATTACCGGCCTTATTTTACTATTAATCTTCTCGCTCGCAGGAGCCTTCGTAGGAAATGAGATTAGCAATACTTTAAAGATAGATTACAAATCCAAAAAAACACCTCAACCTTCAAACCCTCAACCCGTCTCTTACGAAAGAACCGCTCCAACAATCGAACCCCTATCAGGAATAATAGTCCCAGAAAATGCTATGGACAACAACATTCACAAACAACCCATAAAAACACTAGCAGATTCAATAAAAGAAAGAACAGACGAAGAACCGAAAATAATTGAGTACGGGACACAACAAATCCCCTCTGGAAGAATCATCACAATAGGTAGCCGGAAAAGAAACCCGTTAGTTCCTGAAAATACTAACCTATCTTCTAATTTTTCTTCCGAATCTTTCGCCATTAGAAACTATACCGAAAACCAGCGAAAAATATTAGCTATAATCGGCGGAAGTCCACTTGCCGACGCTTACGGAACTTACTGGATATCCAACAAACTAAATACTGGAGTAAAACCAGACAACGAAAACTTGTTTTCTTGGAACTATACCTCAACCCCAAAAATCAGTATCCGATTAGACGGTGGAGCAGGAAGCCTTAGAGAAGTAATTTCGGAAAACACAAATAAAGTAATTGATCAGGACGAGTTCGAAAAGGTAAAGACACAATGGAAAAATAAAGTCGACTTACTAACCCAGTTCGGATATAATTGGATCAGAGGACCTGGTTTTCTAGAATTTATAAACTTCGACCAAGTCGAAAACGGATACGCCGTTTACGGTCCCGATAGTCCGTATAGAAAAAGACATGAGGTTCTTCGTGAAAAGTTTGGAGAATTGTTCGAATATGCGGACAATATGGGTTTAAAAGTGCTCCTATCGACCGACATGGTTTTCGTTTCCAGCCCTTTAGAAAAATATCTCGAAGAGAGGTTCGGAGGACTCAAAGTTAACGATCCTGAATTTTGGAAAGTCTATAGAAAAGGAATGCGAGAAATTTTCCAAGAAATGTCAGCAGTAGACGGATTAAGAATCAGGATAGGAGAAACTGGACACGCGTTTGACATTCCAGGTTGGGATTATTACGGAAAACTTGCTGTGACAGATACGAGTGCGACTGAAAGTATGCTTAACGGATTTTTACCCGTTTTTGAAAATTATGATAAGACATTGTTCTTCAGAACTTGGAGCGTCGGAGTCGGAGAAATCGGAAACCTACACACCAACCCTGAAACCTATCAAAAAGCTCTAGGAAACATTAACTCACCTAACCTAATCGTTTCAACCAAGTACTCACAAGGAGACTTTTACTCATACCTACCACTAAACCGAACTCTGGAAACAGGCACTCATGACAGAATGGTCGAACTTCAATCAGAAAGAGAATTCGAAGGATTCGGCGAATATCCAAACTATGTCGGACCGCTCTACAAAACCGCACTCAACTACGCGATAGAAAACACAAAAACCATCGCGATGTGGTTATGGGGCGGACCCGGATACATGGGAGAACCCGCTGAAAACGAAACAAGACTCTACAACAAACTAAACTTTTATGTAACCTCCAGACTCGCTTGGAACCCAAACGCTAATACTGCCGACCTAGCAGCGGACTATATTGCAAGAACCTTCGGTAAAAACAAGACCGTAGTAGAAAACATGACTGAAATGCTCTTGACTTCAAGAGATGTTGTGAGAGAAGGTCTTTACATTAGGGGTTTCGCTAAAAAAGACGTTCATGCTTTTGGTTTAGAATTTGTCCCTACGATGATGTGGATTTTTGAATGGAACCGGGTTTGCGGAACCACGAGCACGCTAAGCGGAATATACTATACTATCAGGGAAAATCCGGAAAACGCTATTGAGGACGGTTTTTCCGCTTTAGAGAAAGTTAGGAAGATGAAAAAACAAGTCACAGGACTGGAAAACAAGATAGAAAAAAATGAAAACCTTTACGAGAAAATGATAAGTTCCCTAGAATACGAAGAAAGTATTTATACTAATCTCGCCCATTATCGAAAATTCTTCATCCAATACTATCACTGGTTAAATGAAGGAAACTCGAAATCATTCAAGGAATGGAAAAACGCTCTAGAAAAATTCGAAATAGAAAAAGAAAAACATTATGCCACTTATGGAAAACCAGCAAAACCCACAAGTTACGCACCGCACAAATTACAAACCTCCTATTACTTCAAAGAAGCCGAAGCTTTCGCAGACAGAGCGAAAAACACAACAAGCTCAATATGGGCGGCAAGATTATTATTGATAGGATTAATCTGCACCTTCCTAATCGGAAGTGGACCGATCCAAAAAAGAACATCCGACTTCCCAGGAAAAAACGGTTTCAAAGCATTGTGGAAAGGAACCGTCACACCCTGGAACATGGACGAAGTCAAAAACAATGCTAAAAGCAGCTTATTATTGCTAGCATTGTTATTCATCTCAGTAATAGGAGGATTTGCCATATTCTCTCTATTCTCAGCACCCTATACGACTATGGGGATTGCTGGAGCACTGGTAATATCTTTGACTAGTTTGATAATTTTGTATAATTGGAAAAAATCATCAAAAATCACTTCAACACTGGGAACGTTTTCCCCAATCATCCTTCTCATGATGTTCATATTAGGAATTGTTAGTTTGAGAGGACCATACCTCTTCTGGTACTATCTTTGGTCGAACACTTCCTTCAAAATCTTCCTGGGAATAATAATGACAGGCCTTCTCGGATGGACCGGTTATGCAATAATAGCAAATTCAAAAACAAACCTAAACACCAATCTCGGGTCCGGAATTGGAAAATATTTAATCTTACTCGGAATCCTTACAGCTTTTTCCGGAGGAATGATTGGACTTTTCGGACTCGAAAGCACGGTTTGGGTGATGGATAAAGAATTACTATTCCTCCCATTCGCACTCCACGACATACTCAACATTACCACATACCTAGGCATCCCACAATCTCTCCCTTGGACAATCCTCAAATTCGGAGGAATAACCATACTAATCGGAACAATACTATCGACGATAAGCTGGTTATGGAGCAAAAAATGAAAATATGCGAGATAGAGAGAAAATAATAGTAAACAGTGCTCAAAACCACTCAAAATTAACTTTTTAAAAATGAAAAAATTAGTTTCTTTTGATATCTATGGGGGAGGACTTGAACTCTAAATTTCGGAATTTAAGAATTTTTAACGGTTCAATGGGAGTTTTACACCTCATACAATCCATTTTAATGTTCATACTAAGCACTGATTTCGCAATAGCAGTGACCAGCACCTATCAAGCTGGACCTCCAGGAAGCGGAGCTACAATGACAACAACTCTTTTTGATTTAAGGTTAGGACCAATGGTCGCAATATTTCTATTAATATCCGCAATTTTTCACTTTCTAATCGCCACCGTCCTATACGATTACTACGTAAAAAACCTGAAAAACCATATCAACCAACTTCGATGGTTAGAATACACTTTCAGCAGTTCAATAATGATCATAATAATAGGGATGCTAGTCGGATTCACAGACATCGGCGTAATACTCATGCTATTTGTTTTAAACGCTTCAATGATATTCTTCGGATGGTTAATGGAGCTCTACAATCAAAAAACCGAAGTAACAAAATGGTCACCCTTCACCTTCGGATGCATAGCCGGAGCCGCCCCATGGATAGCAATCGCAATAAGACTCATGACCGCAATCTGGAACTCGCCAGTTGAAGTACCAACATTCGTGATATATATCTTCATATCCATCGGAATATTCTTCAACATCTTCGCGCTAAACCAATTCCTACAATACAAAGAGGTAGGACCTTGGAGCGATTACCTCTTCGGAGAAAAAATGTATATAGTGCTAAGCCTAGTAGCAAAATCCGCCCTAGCATGGCAAGTCTTCGCAGGAACACTAATGTAAATAAAAATTACGGGACCAATCACTATCCTGATTATTCCGAGCTATCCTCATCAACAACTTCTATAATCGGTTCTTGTTGCTCTTCTTCTATATTTTCACCGTTAACACGAATCTCTGCGTCAGTATACTGATTCTTGATTCTATCAATCTCCTCATCCGGAACATCACCACTCACGTCGACGGTCGTTCCTTCCGGGGTTTGCTTTATGCTAATGCTATGCCCGCCTCCGGACATTTCTCCGTCCATCATCTCTTTCATTTCTTCTTCTATTTTTTCGAAAGGATCACGCGTCATATAACCACCAAGAAAAATTTTTAACATTCCAATATTTCAAAGTTTTCAAACCAAAAAGAACCAGTTCCTCTCATCAAAACACTAATTGAGTTTTAATTCCCCCCAATCTAAACAAGTCTAAACTTATCACGGAGATTAAAGAGGAACTTCCGAATTCTTGAAAAAACAAACCAAATTTGGCTAAATTTTGATCAATACCTCAAAACAGTTAAAACGAACCTCTGGGATAGAAAATACCCATTTTTGAACTAACCGTATCTTTAACCTGAATAAAAACAATAATAATATGGGGGGAATAGTTGAAGAAAAAACTTTCTCATTATCTTAAATTTGTGTCAGATTCAAAAATATCGGAAATTTATAAAAAAGGAACTAAGCTTTCAAACCACCACCTTTTGCACATATCCTCAACTTACTACGGAGGCGGTATTGCCGAAAACTTAAGAAATATCGTACCCGTCCTGAATGAAATAGGGATAGATATTGGATGGAGATCGGTGGTCGGAACTCCGGACTTTTTTAGAGTATGTAAAAGGTTTCACAACGCCCTTCTCGGAGAGGAAATCAATCTAACCAAAATGAAGAAGAAAGTTTTTGAGGAAACAAATGAAGAATTCGCTAGATTTACCCATATAGATCATGATATGGTTATAATTCACAATCATCAACCACTACCACTCATATCTTTTTATAGTAAACGTCAACCCTGGATTTGTAGATGTCACGAAGACTTTTCCGAACCAAACCAAGATATTATAGATTATCTAAAATCATTCATAATACCCTTCGATAGACACGTTTTTCAAACGGGAGAATGTGCTTTTCCTACTTTTCAAGATATTTGTAGCTTCATAAAGCCAGGAATTGACCCCTTATCAACAAAAAATGAATCAATCAGCGAACAAAAAGTCAACAAGTATTTAAACAAAAACGGAATCGACCCATCACGACCAATAATTTCACAAGTCTCTCATTTTGACAAACACAAAGATCCGACAGGAGTAATCGAAGTTTACAAAAAGGTAAAAAAAGAGATAGATTGTCAACTTGTTTTAATCGGAGCTATACCGAGAAATGATCCTGAAGAACAAAAACTTCAAGAAAAAGTCTGGAAAGAAATCCAAAAACTAGATGACGCGCACCTAATCATAGATCCTCACGATATTGTAATTAACTCTATCCAGAGAACTTCCGATGTGGTATTGCAAAAATCGTTAAAGGAAGGATTCGGACTAGCAGTTTCCGAAGCATTATGGAAAAAAACACCAGTGGTAGGATCTAACGTTGGAGGCATCCCAACTCAAATTATTGACGGAGAAAACGGATTCTTAATTAATCCACACGATTATGGAGAGGTTGCGGAGAAAGTATTGAAACTCCTATCCGATGAAAACCTCAGGAAAAAAATGGGTGAAAAAGGCAAAGAGAGAGTGAAAAAAGAATTCCTAATAACTCGAGAAATAGAAGAATGGATAGATCTCTGGACAAAAATGTTTAAACAAACAGAAAAATTATAGATTTTTTCTAAAATTCAAACCCCCCACACTATCCAGTTTAACAGAGGTGGGGCGTAAAATCGTAAAATAAAAAATTATTTATTGAATTGTTCTAAGTAATTGAGATTAATGATAGAATTATTCTCAACCGAAATCGTGGAAGCGGTTCAAACGATTTCCACTCCTTTACTAGATAAATTTTTCATTGGCGTGACTAGATTCGGAGGATTTTACCTTATCGCTATTCTAATGTTAATCATCTACTACGGTATCGACAAAAGGTCGGGTTTTTGGATAGCGATAATAGTTTCTCTATCCGCTTACTTGAACTTGTTCTTGAAACACTCTTTTAGCCATGCAAGACCCCCAGAAGAACTTCACAAAATAGAAGCAGGAGGTTTTGGAGTACCTAGCGGTCATTCACAAGGCTCCATGACTTTTTATGGATCAATCGGTTTAGAATGGAAAAAATATGTACCTCTTTTCGTCGGAGTTATCCCTATTCTGATCGGATTTTCCAGAATTTATCTCGGCGTGCATTACCTGACCGATGTTGTTAGTGGACTTGCAATCGGATTGGCGTTTATCTCCATCTCGTATTATTTCAAGGACAAAATTCAAGATTTTTTCTCGAATTTGCAACTTTGGCAAAAAATCGCTTTTCCTTGTATAATATTTCCAGTACTTCTAGTGATAAATCCAAGATCAATGTCCGCAAGACTTATGGGAATGATGCTTGGATGGACACTCGGTTATGTTTTCGAAACTAGAGAAGTTGGGTTTAAACCTCAAAACTTCTCCACACTCAGAAGAATAATAAACCCCATCATAGCCCTCATAATAATCCTACCACTAATGCTAGGGATCTACCTTTTAGGACTCTCGATGTGGGCAAACTTCCCGCTACATGCCGGTTTAGGTCTAATAATGACTCTAGGCATACCTTGGATATTAGAAAAAACAAGGTAAAGACCTCAACAAACCTCTTCTACAAAACTCTTCCAAAAAAATGAAACTAGATAAAATATCGGAGTGAAAAGGTTACTTTTGTTTTTATTCCAAAAATAAGTAGGAGGCTGGAAAATTAAAACCAATTACAAAGCGATATTTATCGGAATTATCTGTTTCACCCTCATTACCCTGATCGTAGGTATTTCGCCGGAATTTGGACCTCTCGATAATGAGTTAAATTTTCAATCACACCAGATAGCAACAATAACGAATGTCGATGGGCTGCAAAAAGCGGATATAAATCAAGACGGAAAAATGGATTTACTTGTGGGGACTGATACTGGGGGAAAGGTTCTATGGTTGCAGAATGAGGGAAATTCTTGGGAACAGCATAAGATAGCGGAGGGATATGGGAGTGTTGAGGGGGTAAATGCTTCTTATTTTAACGGACAACTTGGTGTGGTAGTATTGGATCAAGGTGGAAATCTGTTTGATTTAGCCGTCACCAGCGAGAATCAGTGGGAATTTGTCACTCTGGATAATCACGCTAAAAATGCTCAAAAGTCAATTATAGTTGATGTTGATTCCGACGGGGATAACGATATTGTTTATACTTGCGAGAGTGAGGGATTATTTTGGATGGAGTATCTGGGAGGTAGTATTGCTGATGTGTCTAATTGGGAGAAACATATGATAGATAATTTAATCGGAGCTTGGTGGATAGCTGACGAAATAATAGATTATGATGAAGACGGTCAGATTGATGATATGGTGGTTAGTGCGAGAACTTCAAGTTATACGAAAAAGTCTCCAAACCCGGGTCTATATGTTTATGAGTTGGAAAACTGGGATGGAAATAAAATAGCAGATATTGACCCTCTCGTGATAAGTACTGGTGATTTTGATGGTGACGGAGATAATAATGATATAGTTACAGGGAACCGAGCTGACGGTAACGCTTATCTTTTCAGAATGGATTCGATGGAGAAACTGTACCACGGGCCAAAACCGGTGAGAAGTGTCGGAACTGTAAAAGGAACACCGACCGATTTGGTAATCAGCAAGATGGTGGGATAGTTAAATTGTGGGAGGAAAAAGGTGGAGTATTCACTCAGAAAAAAAAATTGAGCGGGATGGTAAAAGGGGGAATGAGAATAATCAACCTAAACCTCGATAACGATCCTTATGACGAATACGTGATGGGGGCTTCCGTCTCCAATAAAATCATATGGATAAACGTGTACGAGTCATCATAAAATCACATAGTGTCTTACCAACATTCTAAAACTCTCAAAATTCTTAAATGGGCTGGGGAAGAGTTTGGATTTTTCTGGAAAGAAAAGAAAAATTCTAATCGGTTTATTAATATTTCTAATCGGTCTAGCTTTGCTTTTGGGCTGGTGGGAGATCAGCACTTACGGTCCTAGTTCGGAAGCTCTTGATTATTTAGAAAGTGGGGAAAGTGTTAATGTTGAGAGAAATGATTTCATCTCCTTCGAATCCGAAAACCGTCCTCAAAAAGGTTTTATCTTTTACCCAGGTGGGCATGTAAAACCCGAATCCTATGCACCCCTCGCTTATAATATTTCTATGAAAGGTTATCAAGTCGTCATTGTTCCCATGCCTCTCGATTTAGCTATATTCGGAGCTGGAAAAGCTTCCGAAGTGATTGACGAACACGAAAACATTGAAAAATGGGTTATCGGAGGACATTCACTAGGCGGTGCAATGGCCGCCCGTTATGCTAACAACAATCCTGACAAGGTTGACGGGTTAGTATTATTAGCTGCGTATCCCCCGAGTGGTGACAATTTAGCGGAAGAGGATTTGGAAGTATTATCGATTTATGGAACCAAAGACACCGTGCTGGACAAGAACAAACTGATCGAAAGAAAAAAATTACTACCACCAAACTCTAGATTCATAAAAATCAATGGGGCGAACCACGCTCAATTTGGAAACTACGGAAAACAAAATGGAGACGGAACACCCACAATAAGCAGAACAAAACAACAAACCATGACCATAGAAAAAATCGTAAATTTTCTAGAAAACCTGAACTAAAGAACCCTTTACAATATCAGACAAAACTAGAACTCAAAAAGAAATCTAAAAAATTATTTCTCAACAATCTCTACCGCTTTACCAAGACTTTCCTGAACATTTTCATCCCCTTTTAGAACTATCCAACCCTGCTCTCCCACTTTCGGAGGTTTTGCAGCGATGCTAATATCCTGATGGAGAGTAAATCCCTTTTCTTCAGCAGCAGCTGCATCCTTCACCCTGACTTTCAAAATTTCCGTTTCTACATCTCTTTCCTGAGCTAGGTTTGCCAAAAATTCTGCATCGTCTTTATTCTTGTATATTCGATAACCTTCCTTTCCCTCAAACATATCCAATTTTTACCACCTCTTAGGATTCTTGTTTTTCCAACTTTTCCGAGAATATTTAGCTTATTCTCCACTCTCAAAGTTCTTTATCCCACTCACAACGTATAAACTGGCCTTCTCCGGTTCTTCGGTGTGAAATATTTCCTCATCTTCAATTCCAAGAAAATACTCACTTTCCGTCAGGAAGTATCTTTCCATGTATTTTTCGACAATTTTCGGAGAGTGACGCATTTTCCTAAAGTACGATCCTTCTCGCTTCACGTGGGATTTGAAGTATTGGGAAGACGGGTTTAGCATCATCGCGAGCATCCTCCCCTCAGATCTAAGGATTCTAGCAACTTCTCGAATAGCCCGTGCAGGATTTTCGAGAAATTCGAGCGCGGTAACAGAGTAAACGCAACTAAAGGAGGAGTCCAAAAATGGCAAATTTTCCGCATCTCCCAAAACCAAAGAATTCCCCCCAACTCTCTTCTTAGCTTCAGAAAGCATAGATTTTGACGAATCTAGATAAACTATTTCGAGATTTTCAATTCTCTCACCTATTGACCCAATACCGCATCCAATGCTCAGCACCCTCTCACAGCCTTCAAGCTTTTCACTAATCAGTTCGGCTTCCCTATCCATGAGAGCCTCACCGAAATCGGTACTACAAAAATCGATGAACTTTTCAACCTCTCCTTTCGACATGTCAAAAAACCTACAAGCATTATATTCTTTATAGAGATTTAAAAACTGACAGTACAACACCTGAAAAACAACTGTCTCAAACCCCACCAGCAACATCAAACACAAACCCATGTTTTATCCAAATGGAAAGTAGATAAGCGTAAAAACTCAGACAGCTCATTAACAACGAAAAAAGCTCACCTTATGATGCGTCGGAAGAACTCGAACCAAAAGTGCAAAACTTTTCGTCACTCTTCCAATGGGATTTGCCGGAGTAACGGTAATAGACAAGAATTTTAGAAGAATTATTCTTACAAACGAGACGTGACAAAAACAACGTAAAAAGATTTAACCCGTACAACCTTACAGGAACTTGGTAAAATTTCATGACTCTGGAGCACATAATTTACATACTGCCACAAATCTTGGCACTAATAATCGTCATTCCATTAATCAAAAACACATATGAGCGAAGAGATAACCCAATGGCCAAGTATTTTCTATACTTCCTAATCGCCGCAACCATTTGCATTTTTGCCTACACTCTAGAACTCGCAAGTAACTCACCGTTACATTATCTCCTTTGGAAAAGAGTTAAATACACAGGAGTAGCACTTCTCCCAATCTTTTGGGTTCCTTTCGCACTTCTCTACTCAGACAAAATAGAACACATGAGCAAAGAAAAACTAGCACTTCTCATCATAATCCCCATATTCAGCCTATCCATGCTATACACAAACACCTACCACAACCTCTTCTTCGTGGAAGAAGAATTACACACCGCCGTCGGCCCCTTCGAAATCGCCCGATCCGTAAGAGGTCCAATTTTTTGGATATTCGGCGGATGGTTCGCCCTATCCTTCTTAGGCGGCCTCCTAGCAATCCTCCGAGAAGCCATAAGAAATAGAAAAGTCTACCTAAAACAATCGCTAATCTTAACCGCAGCCGTCCTAATCGCCCTAATCGGAAACATCGTTTCCATCTTAGAAATAAACCCTGGCCCACCTGATTATGACATTTCGTTTATCGCAATGGCTATTTCAGGATTAGGAATTTGGTACGGTATATTCCAATTAGGATTCATGAACATCTTTCCCATAGCAAGAAACGTAGTTTTCGAAAACATTTCAGACACCATCTTCGTACTAGACAGCGAAAACAAAATAGTAGACTACAACCAACCCCTAAAAAGAACAACCGAAAACCATTCCAATAACACTGACAAATTAGTCAAAAAAAAAATAGAAAAAATATTCCCCGAAACAGAACAACTAATAAAAAACCATCAAAAGAACGATGAAATCCAAAAGGAACTGAAAATAGAACAAAAAGACAACGAAAAGTGGTACAACGCCAAAATTTCACCAATCTTCGACAAACAAAATCGCTTCATAGGAAGAGTTCTGATACTTAGAAACATTACAGAAAGAAAAGAAGCAGAGGAAAGAGAAGAATTCCTACACTCCCTCCTCAGACACGACCTCGGAAACAAACTAATAGTGACAAAAGGGTGGCTAGAACTCCTCAACGAATCAGACCTCTCAGAAGAAGATCAAAAACGGTTAGAATCCTCACTAAACGGTGTTCTAGAAGGACTAGAACTAATAGAAAACACAAGAACTCTACACAACCTAGAATCAGGAGAAAAAGAAAAAGAACCAATAGACCTGAAAAAAGCAATGCAAGAAAGTCTAGAACGACACGAAGACCTCGCAGAAAAACTAAACTTCGAAATCAATAACAACATTGACAAAGAAATAAAAGTCGAAGGAGGTTTGCTTCTAAAAGAACTATTCTCAAACCTTGTCGAAAACTCTCTCAACCATTCCGAAGGAAGCCGAATGAATATCTCCCTCAAGGAAGAGAAAGAAAAAATCATAGTCACCATTGAAGACAACGGCAAAGGCATCCCAGATGACATAAAAGAAAAAATAACCCAAAAAGGATTCAAAGGAGAAGACTCTTCCGGCACGGGACTGGGAATGCACCTAGCAAAACGAATAACCGAAACATATGGAGAAAAATTAAAAATAATGGACTCCGAACTGGGAGGAGCCAGATTCGACATCATTCTTAACCGAGCTGAGGAATAAAGATCTGAATCGTTTCGCTCCAAAATTTTCAAATAATTCTCAAAAGCTCTACTTTTTCAGGAAAGCCCATAACAAAACCCAGACCTCCAACAGGACGGTTATTTTACATTCTCGAAATAGGTGTATTAAGAAACGACATTCTGAGACCTTAAGTGGGGTGGACCCGTAAAGATTTGAGCTAAAAGTTCGTAACTCGCTCCATGTTTCTAATTATTGATTATCTATTAGTATTTGCAAATATTTTCGCACCAAATAACCGGGAACATGAATCATAAGTACGATAAAATAGAATAAGTAATTCAGGAAGGGTTGAATATGGAGAATTCTACTGATAATCTGAAAGTTTTTGATATTCAACGCGCATGCGTTGATGATGGTCCGGGGGTTCGTACTACGATTTTTTTCCAGGGATGTAACTTGAGATGTGTTTGGTGTCAGAATCCTGAAGGATTGTCGTTACAGGGTGGTCCTTCCGATCGTAATTATTCGATAGATGAGATAATGGACGTTGTGTTGAGGGATAAAGAATACTATTTTTCCACTGATAGCGGTGTAACACTTAGCGGTGGGGAGCCTCTCTTACAAGATATGGATAGTCTGATAAATTTGTTGAAATCGTTGAAAGAGGAGGATATAAAAGTAGCCGTTGAAACGTCGCTTCATGCACCGTGGGAGAACATTAAGGAAGTCGCTCCTTATATAGACCTCTTCCTCGTGGATCTCAAAGTAGTTGGAAACGACGATCTTCATAAAGAATACACAAAACAAGACCCTTCACTAATACACGATAATATAGAAAAGCTGCTGGATTTGGACGCCAATATCAAGTTTCGAATGGTAATGGTTCCAGGACACAACGATGATGAAGGCAACATACGCGCTACCTCTGACTTCCTGAAATCAATCGGATACGATTCGATAGAATTGCTAAAATACCACAATTTGTATGAAGACAAAGCAGAACGCCTAGGTCTCGAATACGAACCATTGAACATAACCCTTGAACAAGGAAAAGAATCCCTAGAAAAAGGGATAAAAATATTCGAAAAGCACGGAATCAAAGCGGAAACCACAGACCTGGAGTCTCCCAGACCCGAACCTAACTTTACAGAACGCGTCGAGAAAATACGTAAAGATATCAGAGAGGCGAAACCAGGTATTTGTATAGAAGACGCCAAACTGAGAACAGAATATTACAAAAAACACGGCTTCAAAGAACCTTACGAAGAAGGCGAATTTAAAAAGCCAGGCCACATCCACAGAGCAGAGTGCCTCTCTCACATATTACAAAATAAGGAAATAGAAGTATACCCAAAAGAATTGCTCGTTGGCAACTTCACTTCCTACAGAGTAGGCGCCAGAACATGGCCTGAATATGTTGGACTTGTCAGTGCCGGAATGCTTTACAATGCCGACAATGGGCCGACTTCATTCCAAGCTCCTACCACAGATCTCCTTACTTTCCTCACAGAAATTGGACCTTACTGGGTAAATCACTCCACAGTCAAAAAGATATGGCCGGAGAATTCGGATTTAATTGAATTCGCCGCCCGTACTCTCGAATGGAAAAGGGGAATGAATTTTAATATTCTGGGGGTAGGGCACTATATTGTGAACTTTGAACGCATTCTTAATTTGGGAACAACCGGTCTTAAGGAAGAGATAAAAGAAAAACAAAAAGAGAAACCGGAGAGCAGCCAAGATTTTTACAATGGTGCCATAATCGCTCTAGAAGGATTAGAAGATTTTGCGCAAAGGTACGCGGACCATATACAAAATTTGAGCAAAAAAGAGGAAGAATTGGAACGACGAGAGGAGCTGGCGAAGATGGCTGAGATATGTGAACATGTTCCAAAGTACCCTGCCCGCACTTTTCATGAAGCTTTGCAGAGCATGTTGTTCTTACATATTGCCCTTTGTCATGAGTCTTATGAAAATGCAATATCTTTCGGGCGTCTCGACCAGATACTGTATCCGTATTATAAAAAAGATAAAGAAGAGGGAAGAATTACTTACGAAGAAGCAAAAGAGCTTCTCTCTTTATTTGTTCTAAAAATGGACGAACTTATCTTAGGAGATAACGGGGATGACTTCCCACCCATAAACAAACTGTTTCAAACTATCTCCACAGACCAAGCAATTACCTTTGGCGGTGTGGACCAAGACGGCAATGATGCTACCAACGAAATTACCTACATGCTTATAGACATTTGTGAACTCCAACCACTGGCGGCGGATCCTGCAGCGCGAGTCCACGAAGACAGCCCACCCGAATACATGGAACGGCTCACCGAAATTTACACCAAAGGATGTCCTTTACCGCAATTATTCAACGATGAAGTTTATATCGAATCTTTACTAGAACATTACGACACTACTCTAGAAAAAGCGAGAGATTATTCTATAGTGGGATGTGTAGAACCAGTTGCTTCGGATGACCATTTCGGCAACACCGACTGCGCCAATATGAACTTGTCCCTCCCTTTCCTACAGGCTTTGAAGGGGCAAGAACATGATTTATGGGAGTACAATCCCCATCTCGGCATGGCAGAACTAGGTACTGATTTCATAAATCATCTCCTTAGCGATCATATTTTTAGAGGTAAAATAAATCTCGAAAATGTCATCAAGTGGGTCTCCAACAAAACCCGCGAAGAACATGAAGAACGAAAAGGACTCCATGATTATAATCCACCGGACAACATGGACGAACTAATCGAACGTTTCCAAGAAAGACTGAACCAGATGGCAAAATCAGTTTTGTCTGAACATCAGAGAATGGAAAAAATACATAGGGAAAACTATCCCACACCCCTAAGTTCCGCCCTCTATGAGGGGTGCGTTGAGAGTGGCAAAAGCATTCTAGAAGGAGGAACGACATTCAACAGCAGCGGTATTCAAGCAATAGCAGTTACAGACGTTGCTGATTCCTTGCACGCAATCAACGAGGTCGTATTTAAAAATAATCTTTACACTATCGAGGAAGTTATCGATGCCATCGACAGTAATTTTGAGGGAGAATTTAACCAAGAAATCAAAGAAGCTCTGGAAGAAGTGCCAAAATTTGGTGACGACTCTTCAAATGAAGCCACAGAATGGGTAAACAAAGTGTTACAAATCTACAACAACGCTCTGGACTCAGTAGATAACTGTCCACGTAACGGAAGATACTCAGCCGGTTATTATGCCTTGAATCTCTCCAATGAATACGGAAGACACAGCCCGGCACTACCTTCAGGAAGAGAAGCGGGAGTTCCCTTTGCCAACAGCCTAACCCCACATTATGGAATGGAACAATCGAACATATTCTCGCCGCTTAATTCCATTGCCGAGATTGATTTTACAGAGCATGCCGAGAACGGTACAACAGCAACACTTACTATTGATTCTGCCTTGTTTTCCGGCTCAGAAGGTAATAAAAACCTGGCAAATATAATCAAAACCTTCTTTGAAAAAGGAGGGATGCAACTTCAGCCAAATGTTGTCAACCGTGAAATGTTGCTCGATGCTTATGAAAACCCGGAAAAATACCCGGATCTCATGGTTCGAATCGCCGGTTACTGCGAGCGCTTTAATAATCTTACTGATGAAATGAAATTACACATTATTAACAGAACTCAATATTCTTAAGCTATGGGCGTACCATAAAAATGACATGAAGCTGACGATAGTCCACATCTGACTATTTTGATGCCGACAAAAGCCAAATATCAGGAGGCTTTCCCAAAGTCGGAAAATTAGGAAAATCTTACAGCGGCGGAGCGAAAAGTAACAATGCTGATAAGGTCATAATGTACATCACATTAATTCTTAGAAAAAAATATGGTGGGCCCGAAGGGCTTTGAACCAAATGTTCACAAAATTAATAGTCTTTGAAAGAAACGGGAGTTTCAACAGAAACGAGATACTATAGGAAAGTCAAACCATTAAATCCTATGTTTTCAAGAAGATTACCGCTGCAACGACGACGACGATCACGATGATAATAATTGTAGCTATCACTATCATGTTAATTCCGCCTTCCGATTGCTCATTTAAATCGATTTCTTGGGTCTTGTTCTCATATCCTACGGTGACTTTACCGGAGTAAGATTCATAGTCCGACTTTTCCACGGTGATATCATATTCATTCCTTCCCTCCAGACCTTCAATCGCATAATACCCATCCGACTCTGTTTTTGTATTCTCTTCACCGATGGTCACGGTAGCTCCCTCGATGGGTTCTCCATCACTTTTCACATATCCGGAAACTTTCACCGTTTGACCAGTCTCCCCTCCAGATACTGAAACCGTCTTTGTCTTTTCATCAGTCAAACCATCATCATCCGTAACCGTCAGCGTGACATCATAAGAACCCCCAGAAGAATAAGTAAAGGACGGATTTTGCACAGTCTCATCCTCCGTACCATCCCCGTCGAAATCCCAACTCCAACTATCAATACTACCGTCCGAATCAGACGAACCATCCGAAAAACTCACAGTCAAATTGTCGATAGAGTATGAGAAATCCGCCGTCGGCGACTGATCCCCTTCCGAAACAGTAATCGTTTTCGATACGGTGCTACTAGCTCCTTCATCATCCGTGACTGTAAGTTCAACCGTATAATCCCCGGAACTAGAATAAGAATGCAAAGGGTTTTGTTGAGTAGATGTGTTCCCATCATCGAAATCCCAACTCCAACTATCAATACTTCCATCCGAATCAGACGAACTGTCCGAGAAGTCTACAGTCAATCCATCGGATGTGTAGGAGAAATCCGCCGAGGGAAGACTGTTGGCGCTCCCGACAGTCACTGAAAACTCCGATGACTCGGAGGAAAGGTAAGGATCATCCCCGGCAAACCTCACATAATAATTATCTACCCCGGAAGAACTCGAAGCCTCAGCAAGAATTCCGTAATAACCATCGGACTCCGTAGTCGTCGTCAACCCGGTGTCGAACCCGTTCTTGTACAGTTTAACCGTCTTTCCACCTATTCCGGACCCTCCCGAATCCTTCAAGTAACCGCTAAACCCGATCTCCTGTCCCGGGTCAGGATTTGAGTCGTCCACATCACAAGACAACGAAGTGGGGTAAGCGTAATCGATAGTGATTTCATCAAGCTCCGGATCGTCACTCAAACCCGTTCCATCGAAAATCGCGCGATATCTAATATACCTACCGTTCGCACCGATCGAAGTGTCGCCATTGGAAACGTATTCCCAGTTGGACGGATTAGGACTGTTACCGGCGGCAACTTGCACGGAAAGATCCGAACCAGAAGCGTTCCAAGAAACTTTGGAAATCACAGTATCACTCGTCCCTGTGTCATGATCCGATGAGACATAAGCCCCTGACTCGCGGTAGGGTGCCCACCACCAAACGTCATTTTTTAGGGCGCCGTCATATCCTCCTATAACCCATATCTTATTGTCGTAGACCACTGAAGTCGGTCTAGACCTTGCGGACCAGTCTGCGGAAGAGGTGGCTTTAGTCCAACTTGAACCATCGGACGAATACCAGATGTCATTAAAGCGAGTGTCGTCGTTTTCCCCTCCGAGAACCCACATCTTACCGTTATAAGTCACCGAAGTGTGTCTACTCCTTGCAGGCCAAGAAGCGTCGGAAGTAGCCTGAGTCCAACTTGAACCATAAGACGAATACCAAACATCGCTCAAATCATTAACCACCCAGGAAGAAGTCCTTCCCCCCATAATCCACATTTTATTACTATAGGCTATTGAAGCAAAATCAAATCTTCCATCCCAAGAGGCGTTGGAAGTAGCTTGACTCCAACTTGAACCGTCGGACGAATACCAAACATCACTTTCAACAGGGTCAGAGATCCCGCCGAGGATCCACATCTTCCCAACCAAAGTCACCGAAGAGTGAACGTGTCTCGCGGGCCAAGCGGCGTTAGAAGTAGCTTGACTCCAACTCGAACCATCAGGCGAATACCAAACATCATTCTCCTTCCCCCCGCTACTGTTTTTTCCCCCGAGAACCCACATCTTCCCATCGTAAGCCACAGAAGTGTGACCCCATCTTTCAGGCCAAGCGGCGTTGGAAGTAGCTTGACTCCAACTCGAACCGTCGGACGAATACCAAACATCATTCTCGGAGGATCCGTCAAATCCACCTAAGACCCACATACTACCGCTAAAAACTACTGAAGCGTGACCTGATCTCCCGGACCAGGAAGCGTTGGAAGTGGCTTGCGTCCAGTCGTCGGGGGACACCTCCAATATTCTCACGTCGTCACTCACGACCTCGGTATTTTCGAGAGTTCCATCGTTAAAGTCGGAGTCCGAAGTCTCAGTCCAGGAAGATTGAGCTGAAGCTAGAGGAATCGCGATTAGAAATAAGATTGAAACTGTGAGAACTATAATAACTATAGACGAACGAATTGATATGAATGGAAGTTTTCTCCGCACGAGTTCACCTCAACAACAAAGATAAATTATCGAGTAGCTTTATAAATCCTTTTTTAGCGAAAACAATATATTCCAGCTTAGGAAAATACCCACTTGCTCTACCTATTTAGTTAACTTGTTTCCACAAGTGTTAGCATGGTGGGCCCGGAGGGATTTGAACCCTCGCCCTTCGCCATGTGAAGGCGACGTCATAGCCACTAGACCACGGGCCCTTGGGTTGTTTTGTGTTTTTGTTGTTTGTTTTTGATTTTTGTGGTAATTTTTAATAGTGAGTATGGTTTGGGATTGGTTGGGGTTTTGTATGGTTTTGTTGACTGATCCTTTGGAAGTTGGAAAGGTTGTGTTGGATAATCGGATTGTTTTGCCGCCGATGCAGAGGAAGAAGGCGGATGATGATGGTGGGGTTACTGATGAGATTAAGGATCATTATGCTGAGATTGCTGGCGGTCCTGGGTTAATGATTGTGGAGCATTGTTATGTTTCTCCTGAGGGAAAGTATGCGAAAAACCAGTTAGGTATTCATAAAGATGAGTTAGTTTCAGGATTGTCAGAGCTTGCCGACATAATCCAAGAAACCGATACGCCGGCAGTGGTTCAAATAAACCATGCAGGGAAGAATATAGACGATAGAAATATAGGTTCTACACCGGTCGCTCCCTCAAAGGGGGAGAATGCTAGAAGGTTAGAGAAAACCGAGATTGAAAATATTATTAACGATTTTGTTAAAGCTGCCAGAAGAGCGATTGATGCTGGTTTTGATGGGGTGGAGGTTCATGGAGCTCACGGGTTCTTGTTAAACCAATTCTACTCACCATTGACAAATAATAGGGAGGATGAATATGGTGGAAGTTTCGAAAACAGGATAAAACTACCTCTTGAAATAGTGAAAAGAGTCCGAGAAGAAATAGGTGACAAATTATTACTTTACAGACTCGGTTCAGCCGACTTGGACAAAAACGGGACAACTATAGAAGACTCTAAAAAATTCGCTAAAAAACTAGAGGAAAACGGAGTAGAAATCATAGACGTTTCCGGCGGAATTTGCGGAAGCAGGCCGGAACCTCTTGTTGGAAAACAGGGTTATTTCGTTCCGCAAGCGAGTGAGATAAAAGAATCAGTGAATGTTCCTGTTATCGGTGTGGGAGGGATTACTTATCCGCAATTTGCAAATAAAGCGGTTCGAGAGGGTTCGGTTGATCTTGTCGCGGTTGGAAGAGCTCATCTTTCTGATCCGAAATGGTCTGTGAAAGCTTTAGAAGAAATCAGGAAAAGATCTGAATGAATTATTTCATTTCCAACCTTTTTCTAACACGCGCATAGCGTTTTTACCTAAAATTTTCAAAATATTTTCCTCAGAAATTCCCTTATCCAAAAGCATTTGAGTAATTTTACCTACCTGTGAGACATCTGTAATATCGTCCGGAGCGACTGTAAACCCGTCAAAATCAGTTGCAATCATTATATTATCCCAAGAATCTGTAACTTCGTGAATGTGTTTGATCGTTCTCCAAACTGCAGATAGACAATCGCCAGGATCTTCTGGGTCCAACCAATAATTATAAAGAATTACCCCAATCGCACCATCACATTTCGCTATTTGATGGATTTCCTCATCGCTCAAATTTCCTCTATATGGATTAATTCCCTTTACACCCACGTGACTAGCAATGATAGGAACAGAATCGTCCAACTTTCTAAAAATCACTTCTCTAGCAGCGGGGCTTGTATGGGAAACATCAGGAATAATATTCACCTCACCCAAACGTTCCAATACTTTCCCACCGAAATCTTTCAAAGGTTCTTGACCTTCCGTATCAGTCCTGAAATTAATCAAATTAGTAACATGTTGATCCGGAACGAAATCAACGTTTTCCGTTATCTCATTTGGATAAAAATGATTCAAAGTGAGGTAAGCCACTCCCCTCTCAGCCAGTCTGTCCAATTTATCCAAATCCCCCTCTAACACATGCCCACTCTCAACCGTGTGAACAAAAGCTATTTTCCCCTCCTTCCGAATCCGTCCAATATCTTCTACCGATTCCGCCAGTTCCGCTCTGTCCGAATTTTTCTCAATCTCACTCTCCAAATAATCCATCATTTCCATTAATCTCTCAAAAGGCGTTCCGGAAGTTAATGTACCATAAACTCTTGCCAGCCTAGACACGTTACGAACTAAGAAACTGTTTTGAAGTAATTCATTCTCAGGAACATAATGAGTAGCCCAAACCACTTCAACACCCCCCTCTTCAAGAGAATTTAAGTCTTGGCGGAATGTGAGAGGATTGAAACCTTTCGGAGAGTCAGTGGATCTATCCAAAGGATAGTCATACATCCACATCTTCAGAGAGGGATGCGTATGAACGTCAGTAAGAGGAGCTTTATGGTTTAATTCTTCAATTCTTTTCTCATCCAGCTTATCAGAACTCCATCAAATTAATTGATTGATTATAGGAAAAAGAACCTATAAAAAAACCGGTTTAAGATAAGAACACAACCGAAGAAAATTAAACGAAACAAATCTAAAAAAACTAAAATCAAATCGATGGAGGGAGAAAAATGAATGAAAAAAACAAAGAAATTGAAGAATTAGACAAAGAAGACTTGCACCAAATTATCAGAAGCGCGGGAATAGTTGGGGCTGGAGGCGCTGGTTTTCCCTCTTATGTAAAATGGTCTGATTTGGAAAATATTCAATCCTTGTTAATGAACTTGCAAGAAAGCGAACCTATTTTTTATTCTGACAAAGGCTTAGCTAAATCAAATCCGGAAGCTTTTCAAAACCTTTTCGACCTACTATTAGATCTCGTTTTTGACACGATTATAATCGGTTCTAAAGAAAAATATAGAAATAAATGGACCGACAATCTCGAAAAAGCTACTGAAGGTACGATTTATCTACCTGAAGATTTACCTGTAGACCAAGAGAAAGAATCCGGTGTCGTCTTCGCATATACAGAAGACGTTTACGATTATAGCGAGGAGTATTCTCTACTCAAAGTCACAACCGATACTAAAATATCTCCGGACCTACCGACCGAACACGGATGGATAACCCACAACACAGAAACCATCTATAACATTTATAGAGCAATTTTCGAGAAAAAGCCAGTAACAAAAAAATACGTCCACATAGACGGAAACACCCCAATGCATAGATGCCTGCACGCCCCCATAGGCACACCTGCAAAAGACCTACTAAAAGAAGCAGGTGTCGACATAAACAAATTAAAAAAAGACCAAATACTCCTCGAAGGAGGTCCAGGCTGGTGCTCCAAAATAGGTGGAAAAGAATCAGAATTTAGTCTTACAAAAAGAACTAACGGTCTTCTAGTCATGGACAAAAAAACAGCGGAAGAAGGCAGAATTAAACATGAGGAAGAACGGATAAATATTCTTAGAGAGCGAGATTGGAAGAGAAGAGATCACGAAAAAGGACCTGCAAAAATCGAACCTGAATTTGTAAAAATACCACTCATCAGCAACCCGTCTTATAAGGGGAAGGTGCATTTGAGCGAACCGATAGTAAATCCAGGTGACGAAGTTTCAGAAGGCGAAGTTATAGCAATACCAAACTCGGAAGGCATCAGTGTTCCCCAACACGCGTCGATAGATGGTAAAGTAAGAAACGTTACAGATAACCACATAATTATAAACCGACAGTAGGTCTTTTTTTATCCTTACGAAACCTCTAAAAATCATCATAAAAACAAAACCAAACGCCGGTGAGCCGGTGGACGACTCTCGGGGAACTCCTGAGGAAACACCGCCCATCAGACGGGACCGTAGAGCCGAAAAGGCTCCGGCTGAGAAGCTGGACCCTGGAACAGAAACGGACCCCCCCAGTTCAAAAGCCATGACGCGGAAACGCCGAGATCGGACTGGTCAGGGATGGAACGGCCAATCTACGGGATGCAAGGGCAAAATAACCGCCTATGATTACCCGTCAGAGGCGGGTGGTAGTCCGCTAAGCTGAATGTCGTCAAAAACAGAAGGTGGGTTACAGTCGGCACGCCGGCATTATTCTTTTATTTTTTGAACTAGTTTTCGGATTTTTTGTGTTTTTTCTTGTGCTTCTTCTATGATTGTTCCTGTTACTATGATGTCTGCACCTGCTTCGACTCTTTCTTTTGCTTTTTCAGGGCTTCTTATTCCTCCGCCGACGATTAGTCTTGAATCAATTGCTTTTCTTACTTTTTGGACCATTTTTGTGGGAACCGGTTGTTTCGCTCCCGATCCCGCTTCCAGATATACTGAAGTCATACCTAGATATTGTCCTGCTAGTGCGTAATTTTTCGCTGTTTCGTAACTGTCTCTTTTTATTAGGTTTGCTTCTCCTACTTTTCCGACAGTACCCCCTGGTTCCACTATGAGATATGCTAGCGGTATTGGTTCAATATCGTATTTTTTTACGAATGGCGCTCCTTCTTTTTGAGCTCCTGTGATGTAGTATGGGTTTTGAGAATTGAGTAAGCTCATGAAAAAAATCGAATCAGCCTCCTTGCTAACACCACCTTCGCTTCCCGGAAACAAAATAGTTGGAAGGTCAGAACTTTTTTTAATCTCACGAACCGTCTGGTCTAAAACTTCACCCTCAGCACTTGTAGACCCACCAATCATTATTCCATCAGAACCAGCAGAAGTAGCCATACTGGCAAGTCTCCCAGCTTCCTCTGGTTTTTGCTCATCTGGATCGATAAGCGTCAAATGTGCTGCGCCAGTTTCCGAAACCCTTTCATCTAAATAATTTTTAACAATCATCCACGCGGCTCCTTAGACTTTTTTCTAAGCCTATCGTAGCCACATTTCCTACAAAGATTAGCATTTGGCGGGTTTCGAGCATTGCAACGCATGCAAATTTTTTTGTTAAACAATCTCGCTTCAGCTTCTTTGAACTTAGCCATTTTTTTCACCAATATTCTCTAGCTTTTGATAATGCGATTGGTATCTTATCCTTTACATCTGACGCGGTAAACTCATAACCTTTTTCCTCACAACAAATATCCCCAGCCAATCCACAAATAAACGCCCCAGCTGAAGTCGCACGGAAAGGCTCACCACCTCTCGAAAGAAACGCACTAATAACCCCTCCAAGAACATCACCCGTACCCCCTACAGTCATACCAGGATTTCCAGTATCATTCAACAAGTAATCCCCTCCAGAATCCGCACAAATATCCATATGACCCTTTAGAAGCACCGAAGCGTTCGTCTCCCTAGCCGTTTCAACCACCGAATTAACTCTCCCCGCCCTATCTTCAGGAAGAGTGGTACCCGTAAATATTTCGAACTCGCCAGAATGAGGAGTCAACACAAAATTACCCTCACCCAACAAATCACGACGATCAGAAGCTATCTTCAACCCATCAGCATCCAACAAAACCGGTAAATCAGAATAATCCTCAATCAACAAATCCAACAAATCCAGAACACCCTCCCTAGTAACCTTTTTCGACCCCAAACCCGGCCCTAACAAAACTACCGAAGAGTTTTCGATCAAATCTTCCAACTCTTGGACAGCCTCAGGATTCAAATCCGATCCGGAAAGACTATAGGTAATCAAATCGGGAGAAAACGAATTAACAATATCTGCAGCATGGGAAGGAACCGCGACTGTAACCAAATCAGTTCCAGCATTCAAAGCCGCTAGACCCGCCAAGCCTGGAGCTCCTACGTATCTAGAACCTCCTCCAATGATTAAAACCCTTCCATTCTGACCCTTATGAGAAGTCTCTCCACGTGAAGGGTTCGCTATTTTTACATCACCAGGGCCCGTCCGTGTTTGAGCCGTTTTAGGCATCCCGATATCTACAGCTTTAACTTCACCAGTATATTCTTCAGGAGCTTTCTCTAAACCAGGTTTAGTATCATGAAAAGTAATAGTCAAATCACATTTTGAAGCAGTTCCATGAGGCTCGCCAGTTTTCGGATTTACACCAGTAGGAACATCCACTGCCACCTTGTACCCATTCATATTGTTGAAACTTTTAATCGCTGACGATACGGGTTCACGAGGAGCACCAGTTATCCCAGTCCCAAGCATAGCATCTATCACAACATCAGGTTCAAAATCAGGCAATTCTCCAATGTTTTTAGAATCACGAATAATGTGAAAATCAACAAACTCATCCAACTGAGACAAAACTTCCCAATTCTCCCCCGCAGCAGAAGTGGAAATATTTCTAGGCCGTCCGAGAAGTATTAGGTTAACTTTGATTCCTTGGTTTGTTAGATGACGGGCGGCTACGAAACCGTCGCCTCCGTTATTTCCGGTGCCGGCATAGATTATTGCTCTTTTATCTGGTGTTTCTCGTTCACATACCTGTTGCACAAGTTTTGCACCTGCATTCTCCATTAGGATACGAGGTGAAATGCCTCTCCAAGCGGAGTTTATATCTAAAGCTTCCATCCGAGGCAGGGTTATCACAATACCACCGTAAAAAAGGGTTATTTACCCTCTATTAAAAGCTCTGGAACCAAATCATTCAAAAACCCTTTATACCATACCCTTTACCTATAGTTTTGCTGCAGAGGGAAAATAGTGACCGAGAAACCTGATTGGGTAAAAGAATGGCCAAAAGTCGAAGGAAGTATCCCCGGTAAGAAAGCTAGAGAAATTATAAGTCGTGACGAAGAGATTATGTCCTCTTCTTATACACGTTCCGAACCTCTAGTGGGTGAAGAAGGATGGGGCTCCTTCCTCCGAGACCCTGACGGAAACGTCTTCCTAGACTTCTCCTCAGGAATGTTCGTGCTAAACTATGGACACTCTCACCCTTACATAACCAACAAAGTCAAAGAACAAATCGAAAGACTACCTCACTTCGCCGGAACCCACTACTATTACGAACTACAAATCGAACTCGCCGAAAAACTATCAAACATAACACCCGGAAATTTTGAAAAACAAGCCTTTTTCGCAAACTCAGGAGCGGAATCGGTAGAGGCCGCATTCAAATTAGCAAGATGGCACACCGAGAAACCAAAAATGGTCTCATACAGAGGCGCTTTCCATGGGCGAACTTTAGGAGCTTTAAGCCTATCCTCAGGAAAATCACAACATAGAAAACATTTCGCACCATTAGTCCCCGAAGTCGACTTCATGCCTTATCCTTACTGTTACAGATGCCCTTACAACGAAGAATACCCAGGTTGCGACTTCCATTGCGTCGAATACATCCGAAAAGCAACAGAAAAAGAAATACCCCCAGAAGACGTAGCAGCACTCATAGTAGAACCCATCCAAGGAAACTCCGGATACATCACACCACCACCCGAATACTATCCAATGATCAAAGAAATTTGCGAAGAAAACGACTGGCTATTCATCTCAGACGAAATACAAGCAGGCCTAGGCCGAACTGGTGAAATGTTTTCAATAGAACATTGGGGTGTGGAACCAGATATAATCACGACAGCTAAAGCTCTTTCAGGAGGGGTGGCTCCGATTGGAGCGATGGTGGCTCGGGAGGAAGTGATGGATTGGGAGCCGGATTCTCATGCAAGTACTTTCGGTGGAAATCTTCTCGGTTGTTCAGCTGCTCTGGCGAGTCTTGAACTGATCGAGAAAGAAAACTTAGTGAAAAAAGCTGACGAAAAAGGCAAGTTTATGAGAAAAAAATTAGAGAAAATGAAAGAGGATCATGAACTGATTGGAGAGATTAGAGGTAAGGGTTTGATGATTGGTGTTGAACTTGTGAAAAATCGTGAAACTAAAGAGTTTGCGATGGAGGAGATGGAACAATTGATTCAAGAAGGTTTAGATAGAGGTATTATACTTTTCTCAGGTGGAAAATCATCTATCAGGCTTGCACCCCCGTTAATAACTCCAAAGGAGGTTCTCGACCAAGGTTTGGATATTTTCGAAGAAGCTCTTACAGAGGTCGAGAAAAATGCTTAAACCTCACATGGAGATTAATGACGAGGGAGAACTAGTTATTGGAGATATTAGCACTGTCGAACTCGCTGACGAGTTCGGAACCCCTCTCTATGTGACTGACGAAAACCGAATCAGGAAAAATTTTCGAAGATTTTACAAAGCTTTTGAAAATGAATGGCATGACGTAGATATTTGGTACGCGTATAAGGCGAACTCGAACAAAGCTGTTTGTAAAATATTACAAGATGAAAGTTGCGGAGCAGAAGTAGGTTCTTTATGTGAACTGAAAATAGCCCTTGATGTAGGAACTCCTGGGAAACAAATCATTTTCAACGGCAACAATAAATCCGAAACTGAACTCGAACTTTCAATTAAAAATGATGTTCTTCTGAATGTTGATAATTTGCAAGAATTGGAATCGATAAACCAACTATCTGACAAACTTGATAAGGAAGCTCGAGTCGGTTTCAGAGTAAATCCAGACGTGAAAGCCCCAACACATCCACACATCTCCACCGGATTGAGAGAAAGCAAATTCGGACTAGATGTTCCAAGCGGAAAAGCTCTCAAAGCCTATGAAAAAGCAAGCAAGATGAAAAACATCGAAGTAGAAAGCATTCATTCTCACATCGGTTCCCAAATCTTGGATCCGAACCCATTCATGGAACAAGCAGAAAAAACCATGGAGCTAAGAGAAGAAATATACGAAAAAACCGGAACCAAAATCGAAATAGTAGACCTAGGCGGCGGACTAGGAATCCCCTACGAACCTGGTGAAGAAGAACTACCTCCAGAAAAATTCGCCGAAAAAATAACCAAAACTCTAGAAGAATGTTGCAATAAATCAGAATTATCCAAACCAAAACTCGTTCTCGAACCTGGCAGATTTATCATAGCAGACTCCTCGATATTACTCGGTCAAGTCGGATTTGTAAAGGAAAGGGAAAACATCCCGCACTGGGTCGCGATAGACGCCGGTATGAACGCACTCATCAGACCAGCAATGTATGGCTCTTATCACCATATCGAAGCCGCAAATAAAATGTATCGAGAAAAAACCGAAGACGCAAACATTGCAGGACCTCTTTGTGAATCAGGCGATTATCTTGGAAAAGATAGGAAACTGCCGCAAGTTGAACGTGGAGATCTTTTAGCTGTTTATGATGTAGGCGCTTACGGCCTTTCCATGTCAAGCAACCATACCGGTAATAGAAGACCGGGTATGGTTTTGGTAAATTCTGGAAATGTTGAAATTGTAAGGGAAAGCGAGACTTGTGAAGATCTCACAAGATTGGATAGGATTCCGGAGTGGTTAGAATGAGAAGAATTGTAGCAAAATTTGGAGGTACTAGTATAGAAAATGGGCACTTGATTAGAAAAGCAGCTAAATCTGTAAAGAAGGAACTGGATAAGGGAGATACTCAAGCGGCGGTAGTGGTTTCGGCAATGGGTGGAATGACTGACGATCTTATTATGAATGCCCGAGACAGCACTGAAAATGATGTTTCCAAAAGAGATCTTGACACGATTATGTCTATGGGAGAAAAAACAAGCGCTAAAATTTTCGCAACCTCACTCCGGTCTCTCGGAGTGGAAGCAAAAGCAATCACGCCAGATGATTCGGAGTGGCCTATAATTACCGATGATGTTGCGGGAGATGCTTCTCCTGACTTGGATAGAACTCAAGAATTGATTAGTGAGAATATTATCCCTTTGATGGAAGAGGGGACTGTTCCTGTTATTTGTGGTTTTTTAGGTAAGGATGAGGATGGGACTGAAACTACTATAGGGCGAGGGGGAAGTGATATTACAGCATTTTTAGTAGGAAAATGTGTAGATGCATCAGACGTAGTTTTAGTAACTGACGCAGAAGGGGTTATGTCGGGAGATCCTCGAATGTTGTCCGATACGGAATTGCTTGGTGAGTTGACAACGAAAGAACTTGTCGATTTGGCCAGGTATGGTTCGAAAATTGTTCATCATGATGCTTTGAAGTATAAAGATTCGGACATTAACGCAAAAGTTATACATTACCAACGTGGCAATCTTTCTAGGGAGGGGACGATAATTAAAGGAGAATCACCTGAGATAGAGGGAGCAAGTGTAGAGGTTTTTCCTGAACCTTTAGCGATGATTACTATAGTTGGGGAAGAGATGCAATCCACGTCAGGTATATTATCGGAAGCTTTGGACCCTCTTGGAGATGAAGGGATTAACCTATTTGGTATTTCGATAGGTCCACGCTCATTTTCTATTTACATCACAGATGAGAAATCTAAAAAAGCTCTTGATCTTATTCACGAATCTATTAAAGATAGCGACGTTATGAAATCAACCACTACGGAGAGGGGGATTGCAATGATTGTAACAGAGAGTGAAAGATTTATCGATACTCCTGGAATAATTTCAAGATTATCCGATCCGTTGGCGGAGGAAGGGTTGAACGTTATTGAGATTTATTCAAGCCAAGCTTCCATCAGTTTTTTCGTCGATTGGGAAAATAAAGACCAAGCTTATGAGCTTTTAAAAGAAAGTATTGAGGAGGTGATCTGACTGGAATTTAAAGGTGCATATACTGCTATGATCACTCCTTTTGATGAAGATGGAAATGTAGATGAAGAAGGATATCGGGAAAATATAAGAGAACAAATAAATGGGGGGATAGACGGGATCGTGCCAGTCGGAACAACAGGTGAATGCGCCACATTATCACACGAAGAACACAAAAAAGTGGTGGAAATCGCAATAGACGAAGCAGACGGAGAATTACCCGTCATCGCAGGTACCGGAAGCAATAGCACCAGAGAAGCACTGGAACTAACCGAACATGCCAAAAATGCCGGAGCAGACGCAGTATTGCTAGTTTCTCCATACTACAACAAACCCACACAAAGAGGCATTTACGAACATTACAAAACACTCGCAACCGAGATAGACATTCCACAAATCGTTTACAACGTACCATCAAGAACCGGAAAAAACGTAGAACCAGAAACCGTAGCAAGCCTATCAGAATTCGAAAACATACAAGCAGTAAAAGAAGCAAGCGGCAACATAGATCAGGCCGCGGAGATAATCGAAAACACTTCCGAAAACTTCGCCGTAATGTCTGGAAGCGACAAACTAACATACCACATAGTAGCCGCAGGTGGAGTAGGAGCCATCTCAGTAGCTTCAAACATCGTCCCAGGAAGAATCTCAAAAATGATCCACTCCTACCTAGAAGGCGATATACAAACCGCACAAGAAATTCACTACGAACATCTGCCACTATTCCGATCGCTATTCATCGAAACAAACCCGGGCCCAGTAAAAGGAGCCATGAACATTCTGGATAAACCAGCTGGGAAACCAAGGTCTCCGCTAGTGGAAGTTACTGAAGAAACTAAAAACACTCTCAGAGAAGTTATCTCGGAACTAGGATTAACATCCTAAACACTTTTTCTTTCTTTTTCTAGTTTTATTTTCTATCACGGTCTTAGTCTAAAAATCTCAACCTACGGAAAGGGGTGCCTTGCTTATTTAACAAGCATTTTTATTTTTTTATGTAAGCTGAGTTCCGCATTCTCCACAAAAGCTTTGGTCGGATTGGCACTCAGCACCACACTTCGGACATTCTTTAAGGTCTAACTCTGCTCCACAATTAGTACAAAAGTTTCCCTGTCCTGCTGGTTTACCACATGAAGGGCAAATTGTTTCTTTCTCCTCCTCTACATCTCCATCAAATACTTGTGTTTTTTCGACCATCTCTTCAATTTCATCCGTCATTTTTTCTGCTTTTGCAGCCTCCACTTCAACTCCTTCCCGGGGAGCGCACTCTATACAAAGGTCTCTGTCTTCATTCCAACAATTATCACAAACCCACTGTGTGCATTTCGGACAACGATTGAACTTTCCTTTCGTTTCGTTTTGAGCTTTTTTAAAAGCTTCTTGGTGCTCTTTTCTCCAAGCAGCCGACATCTCACTGTAACGGTCGCTTAAGGAGTCAGTTCCTCTATCAACTCCATACCCTACGTGATAGTTTCCTGTTAGTATACCTGCTGTAGACGCTACATCACCTAAAGTATCCAACACTCCACTTTTCTTAGCGTTTTCAGACTCAACAAATTTCGTTTTATAGCCTTCCTGGCAATTATCGCAGAAAAAAGTAAATTGAAAACCTTTTTCGGAGCTATTATCCTTAAAATTGTCCGTAAAAGGGATTAATTTTTCTTCAGACATGTTTATATACCAAATCTCTAATTTAAATTACCTTTAGAAGAATATATACTTTACTTAAAGTTTCTACTTTCGAAAAAATCGTCTTATTCTTCTCCAAAAATATTTTCTCCACATTCCACGCATTCATCTCTTACAGGCGCTTGTTCTTCACCGCAATTTTCGCATTCGACTAATAATCTTTCATCGCAATTTTCACAGTAATCGCCTAGAAATGTCTCCTCACCACAAAAAGGACAAGTTATTTCTAGCGAAATTCCGCAATTGCTACATTTTTTCCAATTCTTCTCAATAGGATTTCTACATTCCGGACATCTAGTTTTATCAAGCGGATTTACTTTTTCACAAACTGGACAAACGTTGGACTCTGGCGGTATTAACTCTCCACAATATTTGCATGGTTTTTTATATCCTGGCATTTTTCTCCTCCTTCTCCAAACTTATATCTAAATTAACTGAATCTCCAAAAACAAACTCAAAAGAATCCTCATCTTTCGGGACCAAAAACTCAACAGAAGCTTCGAAATCTTGCTCGGGAAAAATGCTCGACTCCCCATCATAAGACTTCAAAGCTAAAATTTCACCATTTTTATCCGAAAGATGAACCTCCTCCTCATAGAAAATAAACGAAGGATCCTCAGACTCATTCTTCCCGACTAAACTTATTGAAAGAATATCAAATTCATCATCATAAGAAGATAATTCAACCGATGGAATTTTGAAACTAAGCCCTTTATAAGAAAAAGATAACCCAAGATTAAACCTTTCTTTCTCGACACCGGAAAAAGACGTTTCCGTTAAAACTTCTAAATCCTTATCTCCTTGCTCAGACCATCCCTCTAACATCTCAACATACTCCTCCTTGTCAAAATCAACCTTCTCACCAGACCTCTCCGCAAACAATTCCGAAGCCTCCTCTAAACCCTCAGGTAAGCCCTGGTCAATGGAAACCTCTCCTAATTGCTTTTGAATACTGCTCTTAAAAGTCCTCCAAGCCCTCTCAGCATTTTCAAACTCTTTAGAAGCACTTGTCTTTTCAGAAAAGCCCTCGGACGAAAATTCAACTTGTTGAGACTCTCTAATCTCAACTTTAGTTTCACCACAAAGAATCTCAATCGGAGCATAAACAGAAGAAAAAACCGTCACACCGTTCAAAATTCTTACAAATATAGGCTGTAAACCAAATTGAAAAGAAAAATCAAAGTCCGTTAGAGGAGTAGAAACACCATCTTTTGATTCGACTCGAAAAAGTCCCTTAATCAGATCTATCTTTTCGATTGAGGTATCATTTACTTGGACTGATAGTTTACTATTTGGAAAAAGAGTAACATTTGTACTTTCCTTAACGTGATCACTTAGCTCGGCGTAGGAATCACCCTTTGTTTGGACCAAATCTCCTGACTTTAGATTAAATGTTTCCAGAAGAGGATTTGCTTCTACTCTAATATTTTCATTTTCCCTCTCCAAATCAACTTCTCCAAAAGTATGTGAAACAGAAGGCTTTTCCACTTTACCTACCTCACTTCCCTTCCACCTGATTTCGAATTTCGGAACGTAGCAATTCTAAAACATTCTTTCCCCAGTTAGAACTGTGTATCACTCTTCCAAGAAATCTATTTCGAAGACCCCTCAAAGACGGGAGATTCTCTATGGAAAACTGATAATGAGAATATCGAGGTTCCTTCAAATTTTCCTCAGATAGGTAAATAGGTTCCCGCCTAAAATTAATATCAAGCATACACCTGTTAATTTCCCTAACAAAATCATCAACCCCTTCTCGCATCTCCTCGACATCTTCAAAAAGAGCATAATCATCTTCATCAAACATCTGGAAAAAATAAGTGGCCTTACCACTATCCTCCCCCAGAGAGGTAGCTTCCATTGCGAGAGCATTTCCAGGAGTATCTTCCCCGGTTCCATATAGTGGGATTAAAAACCAAAGGTATTGTTCGGTCAAATCCCCCATCAATCCTTTTTTCAAACCTATCCAAACATCATCTTCTTGACCTAATGTTTTTAGAAAATCATACTCTTTTTTAGCATCTCCTAATCCATTCTCTAACTCTTCCCAAAGTTTTGGAGAAATATCTTTAAGATCTTCTCTTTTAGCTGCCTTCCCGTCTTTCAATAAGCGAGATGCTTTCCTAAGTTCCATAGAGTTCAGACTAGGAACTAATGTTTTGATAGTTTCCCGCATTTCTTCATCGAGTTCGTTCATCACTCCGAACAATTCTTTTTTGAATGAATCATATTTACGACCCATCTTTGATAATGATATTCTCTCCCCCAAACCCGTTTCAACAGTCAAAGTATAATCCTCATCAGTTACATTTTCAATATCTCCGTAAGGAATCCTTTTAGGAGTTCCACCTTTGACAAGTAATACTAATCCCGTTTCATATAATCTAACTTTAGCCTCTTTGTCTATCTCCCTCACACCGTTTTGGTTTTGATATACTAAATCTGCAGTAGGGCCTGAATACTTCAAAGATTCTGACATTAGTAATCTTTTGAGGACGACTTCGTTCCAATTTTTTGTCAATTTTTTCAGGAAAAGTTCAAACTTATGACCTAATTTAGATAATTTTAGTTTTTCTCCTGATGCTAATCTTAGATGTATTTCATAATCTTCCTCGGATAATTTCAAAATCTCTTGATAAGGAATAGAAAATGAGTCTTGGCTTGATGGTACCATAGAAAGATTTTCTTGAGTAATTATAGCTTTCCCATCCCCACTCTCAATTTTTTCTCCATCTTTAATCAGAGAATAATTTAACTCACAATCCATATATTTCCATTGAGAATCCTATGTTTATCTATTTTTCGTTAAACGAATAAATAGACAAAGAATGGAGTAAAGCTGTCTAAAAAATTAGAAAAATAATTAAAAATATCTGAAAATACCCTTTCAAACAAAAAAATAACCTCAATAAACATTATTAAAAATAACAGAACAAAAAAGCAAAAATTATTTCCCAGTCGACCCAAACCCACCTTCACCACGGTCCGTCATATCTAAAGACCCTTCTACAATCTCTGGATGCTCAACCCGGTTAAAAACCATCTGAGCTATCCGATCACCACTCTCAACCTCGAAATCTTCACCCAACAAATTCGCCAAAATAATCTTAACCTCACCACGATAACCAGGATCAATAGTCCCAGGAGTATTCAAAACAGAAATTCCAGAAAGAGCCAAACCACTACGAGGCCTAATCTGAGCTTCGACATTTTTTGGAAGTTTCATCTTAAGTCCAGTATCTACAGTCTTTACTTCTCCAACCTCTATAGTCGTGTTTTCTACGGAATAAAGATCATAACCAACATCACTAGAATGTTGTCTCTCAGGAACTTTCGCCTCTTCGCTAATCTTTTCAAAAACAACCTTATCCTCACTCATACATTTCACTCTCTTGATATTTGGACTTTCAAATTTTTCAAACCTTGCCAAAATCATCGGATTTTTTAGGAAAAGGAAGGTTATCCTATCAAGGAGTGTGAAAAAAATGATAAAAGTAGCAGTTTGTGGAGCCTGCGGTAAAATGGGTCAAAGAATCGTTAGAACTGCAAACGAACAAGAGGACATGAAAATAGTAGCAGCAATAGATGAACCTGAAACCCCGGAAGAAGGTAAAGATATCGGGGAAGTGGCCGGAATAGAAAGTCTCGGAGTTGAAGTGGTAGGAGCGAACAAAATTGGTGAAGAATTGGAAAACTCAAGACCGGACGTTCTCGTAGATTTCACAGTCGCCGAAGCTGCTGTCGAAAACGTCAAAGCAGCTGGCGAAGCTAAAGTTCCGATTGTTGTCGGCACTACCGGTTTTTCAAATAAACAACGGGAAGAAATGGAAAAAACAATAAAGGATTCCGATATTCCTGCAATAATCGCGCCAAATATGTCTTTAGGGGTGAACACTTTCTTCAAACTCATCAAAGATGTAGCCGAAAAACTCGATGATTACGATATGGAACTCATCGAAGCCCACCATAATCAAAAAATCGATGCACCAAGCGGAACAGCCCTAACAGCAGCCCAGATAGCTGCTGAAGCATCAGACAAAGATTTTGAAAATGTAGCGAAATTCGGACGGTCAAAAGGAGAACATGGCGAAAGATCCGAAGAAGAAATAGGAATACACGCAATCAGAGCAGGAGACATAGCAGGAGAACACAAATTCATTTTCGCAGGTCCGAGCGAACGTTTAGAACTTGTCCATAAAGCTCAAAGCAGGCAGGCTTTTGCCAGTGGTGTTATGAAGGCGATCAGATTCATCACGGAGAAAGGTGAACCTGGCACGGTTTTGGATATGCAAGATGTCTTGTTCGGGGAGTAATTTTAATCTAATTGGTGACTTCGAAAGGACTGCAGGATTGAGAAGTTCTTAGAGGTTTGTATCGAAGGGAGCTTTTAAAAAAAGGGATTACTAAGGTTTGTTGGCTTAGGAGGATTAAAAAAATGAGTAAAATACCAGTTGGGGTTCTTGGAGCAACCGGAATGGTTGGACAAAGATTCATCCAATCATTGAAAGGCCATCCATGGTTCGAAATTGAAGCTTTGACCGCATCAGAAGACTCCGCGGGAAAAAGGTACGAGGAAGCAGCAAAATGGAACTTGTACCCGCCGATGCCTGACTCGGTAAAAGATATCGAAGTGGAACCTACTTCTGTAGAGTCTGTTGAAGACGCGGAACTTGTTTTTTCGGCTCTTCCTTCACTAGTGGCCGAAGAGGTAGAACCGAGAATGGCTAAGGCTGGAAAGATAGTAGCTTCAAATGCTAGTTCCTACCGTATGGATTCAGACGTTCCACTAATGATTCCGGAAATCAATCCAAAACATTTGAAATTATTGGAAAAACAAAGAAAATCCCGAAACTGTGAAGGAGCAATTGTTACCAACCCAAACTGTACAACAATTATCCTTTTGCTCGCCTTACAACCGGTGATAGAAAAAGTTGGAATTTCAAAAGCTTTCGTCGCGACAATGCAAGCGATTTCAGGAGCAGGATATGGCGGTGTAAAAGGTATGGAAATAGAAGACAACCTAATTCCATACATTTCCAAAGAAGAATGGAAAACGGAAAACGAACCGCTCAAAA
>CAZSNS010000008.1:0-49067 GCA_964608515.1 Hadarchaeota archaeon (SeqCode) | reverse complement strand
AAAACTCCAATTCTCCCTCCTATTATCAGAATTCACCGCATACAAATTGTTATCATAAGAACCGAAATAAACCCAACCATTATCCCCCAATGCCGGAGAAGAGCGAACTTCGCCATCCGTAGGAAAAACCCAATTCTCCTTAATATTATCAGAATTCACCGCATACAAATTATTATCCAGAGAACCGAAATATACCCAACCACTCTCACCAACAGCCGGAGAAGAAAAAACTTTCTCAACAGTATCAATAGGAGGGGATTTATTATCATTTTCTCTCGGCCCCACGTAATTGGCTCTTCCAGTGTTTCGATTGTCGTGGTTGAATTTGGGCCATTGCGCTGTTTTTGAGAGGCTTTCTGCGCTGGTTTTTGTTGTTAGGGGGATTAGGAGTAGTAGGCTGATGATTATTATGATCGTCGTTTTTTTCAACTTCGACTACCTTTTTGCATGTGTCTGGTTGTTGCTTTAAGCGTTTTACTCGTTGGTTTTCAATTCTGATAATGAGGGAAAAATTAGTATTTTTGAATGGTGGAACCAGTATAGATCTTTATTTTTCAACTTTAAAGAGACAAAACTTGAAAAATTTAAAAGGTAGAAACATGTCGGTGATGTGAGAATAAACGACTTTAACTTAAAACTCTAAAATGGTTTGAAGCCCCGTGGTGTAGTGGTCAAGCATAACAGGTTCTGGTCCTGTCGACGGCGGTTCGAATCCGCCCGGGGCTATTCACAATTTTCAAAATGTTATTCTACAACAATCGCAGTATTAGTATCCATTACGCCGTCAATCTCCCGAATATTTTCAACCACAGCATTAGTCAAAGTGGACAAATCTTCAGCCTCAACCAAAGTAATTATATCGAAAGGCCCCGTCACAATATTTACCCCTTTAACATTCTCCAATTCTTCCAATTGAGAAAAAACATTTCTTACTTCCCCTATTGTAGAAGTCAGTAAAATATATGCCTCAACCAAAATATCCCCATTAAATTGATTGCATTCATGTCTAAATAAGTTTCATGATACCAAACAATAAAAGGAAAAATTTTGAAGAATTAAGAGTATATCCTAATCTAATATTAGAACTCAAATGCTCTTATCCGGGGCTTCTAAGCCGTTCCCCCGATTACCCTTTTTTGTTTATTCGGTTTCTTCTTTAATTTCCAGTTCTCTATCCAAAGCAAGCTCGACTGATCGTACGACTGCACCGCCAGATCCTATAGCTTTAGCGGCTTGTCCATCGGGAACATAGACTGTTAATTTTCCTTCGTCTTCTTCGACTCTCTCGATATCAACGTCGAGCATTGTTCTTAACCGTTCAAGTTCTTCATCTTCCATAGATTTATCACTCCGGTTTATACCTCTTCAAATTGTGACTTACTACTTAAAAATGCTACAGATTTAAGAGACTCAAACTCCCCATTCAAGATGATAACTGTCCCAAGGCTCCAAAATACCGTCCTCAAACCTTTCCTCCAACTCTTTTGACAAACCAGGGATATGACCTGCGCCCACTACACAGACTATTTTTCCCGTTCCAGCCCTTAACGAATTAGTTATTTTATCTGCCATATACTGATCCCTCTCCTCTATAAGAACCCTAAAGGTCGTTTTTGAAAGAGATTTCATCTGGGAGAGAAGGTTTTCAATAACCTCTTCATTAGTAAGATCTTCAAGTCTAATATCTTCCGAAAATTGAAAAGGGAAAAGCAAAACCTCTCCTAAAATTTTAATTTTCTCAAGTAAGGACATTTCATCCAACAAACGCTGCAATGTCAAATTTATATCCCGATCAACCAACTGAACATCAGCCCCCACCTTTCGCGCCTCTTCAATTGCAGCAAGCATCTCCTGACCCGGAAGCATCCCGGTTTGTTCCCCTACCTTCTCTTGTAAAAATTTCAAAATTTTCGCCAATATTGCGGTTTTTGATAAAGGAATTCTAGAGCCTTCTTCTTCAGATTCAGAAGTTAATTGTAAGTATCTCTTCCGACAAAGTTCAACGCCAACTATTTCCGGTTTCTCCTCCTCTATAACTCTTATAACCTCTTCCCGACTCTGAGGAAGTACATGGGCAACTCCAACCAAGATCACCCTATTCCCAATCCTCTTAATCATCTTTATCTCTCACCTTGTAGTAAAGCAATAAATCTCGACCGACATGTTCAGTTCTTAATAACTCCAAACTTATACCATTTGAAATACTTTCAACCCCAAGCCCGCCAACCAAAGTCTTAGCTTCTCTACCCCCTACGATACAGGGACGAATAACCACTCTAACTTCGTCCACTAAACCTTTACTCAACATACCCCAGTTAAGCTCCGAACCTCCTTCAAGCAAAACATCATCAACCCCATTACCATATAACTGCTCAAGTAAAGACTCCAAATCCACTTTCTTTTCACCAGCAACAAAAACTTCCACCCCCTTAGAACGAAGCTTTTGAATTTTCGACTCCTCGGCTCTTTGAGAGACAGCAACAAGTGTGGATGCAGAATCATCCAAAACATTTGCATCAGAAGGCATCCTACCTTTACTATCAACAACTATCCGCAAAGGATTCTCACCTGCACTACGCCTCACAGTAAGTTCAGGATCGTCAGAAAGAACAGTCCCTATTCCAACCATAATCGCATCCATCCCAGCCCGGAGATTGTGAACCCGATCCAAATCCAACCGACAAGAAATACCACTATCCCCCTCCACACTCGAAATCTTACCATCAACCGTCATGGCCGAATTTAAAACTACAAAAGGCCTATCCATTGTCATATAACCTCTTATTTTTAACTTGTCATAATAAATAACCGTACTCAACGAAAAATTCTAAAAGTTCTTAAGTAATGACTACAATCGGTTAGGGGGTGTAGAACCGTGAAAGTTTCCGAATATTATGACATACCGATATATAGCGACAAAGGACGCTACGTAGGAGAAGTCCAAGACGTAGTAATAGACTTCGACGAAGGAAACGTCCTAGGCCTAGGCTTCGGGCAGAAAGAAGGCAAGGTCACTACAGTGCCTTACGACAGTGTCATGGCTATCGGCGATATCGTCATAGTTAAAACTGGTAAAGGTAGAAAACCAGCCACATTTGAAGAAGAATCGGAGAGCCAAGAATGATCTACGAATTCGAGGGTGAAAAACCTCGAATAAACGAAACAGCCTTTGTGCACCCAGAAGCAACCATAATAGGCAACGTAAAAATAGGACCACACTCCAGCGTATGGCCTGGGGCTGTGATTAGAGGTGATTTTGCGAAGGTTGAGATTGGGAGTTATACTTGTGTTATGGATAATGCAGTTATTCATCCTGCTGATGTTTATCGGGAAGATAGTATTGATTATGTTCCGGTGGAGGTGGGTGATTATATCATTGTTGGTCATCGGGCTCTTATTCACGGTGCCAAGATAAACGATGAGTGTATTGTCGGCGCCGGATCTATCGTTTTTAACGAAGCGGAAGTTAAGAATAATTCTATCGTCGGCATGGGAGCAGTAGTCCTTGAAAACGAAGAAGTTCCTCCAAAAAAGATAGTAGTCGGGATTCCAGCCAGAATTCTTCGTGATTTGGAAGAAGATGATGTTAAACAAATTCGAAAAAGAGCTGAAAATTTTGCCGACCTGGCTGATCGATATAAGCAAGGTTTAGACAAATAAATTCTTGTTTTGGTTCTTAAACACACACCTTTTAAATACCCGCTTTTAAATATTTAAATAGATAAGTGGTTTAAGGAGGAATCTAAATGGTTGATGTAAAGTACGAAATCCAAAATATAGTTCTATCAGTTACCTATAAAGATACGGAGTTCGACTTAGAGAAACTCGCCGGTATTCTAGAAGGAGCTAGGTACGATCCTGAGGTCTTTCCTGGAATAGCGTATAAATCTGTGGACCCCACTGCATCTTTCCTAATATTTGCCTCCGGCAAGATGAATTGTGTCGGAGCAAAAAGTATGGATGACGCGAAAAATGCAATCAAAAAACTAACCAGAAAACTCAAAGATTCCGATGTAGAAATTGACCAGAACCCCAAAGTACAAGTCCAAAACATGGTTGCATCTTTCGACTTTGGCAGAGATTTCGATCTCGAAATGATTGCTAGGAACTTTAGAAACACAGAGTACGAACCTGAAGTATTCCCAGGATTGGTATTCAGGTTAGATGATCCTAAAGCAGTGATTTTGTTGTTTGTTTCAGGGAAAGGAGTTTGTGCCGGTGCAAAAAGTGAAGAGGATATCCAGAGAGCAGCGGAAAGGATTACTGAAGTTATAGAGTAATAAATCTCTAAGATTTTGGAAAGATAATATCACAATTTACGGGAATGGCTCCCTCTAAACAGAACTTTAACTAAGGCTATCAAAACATCTAAAGGTAGTTATGAAAAGAACCGTCCTCGTCAGATACGGAGAGTTATCTCTAAAAAGCGAACCTGTTAGAGAAAAGTTTGAAAGAATCTTAATCAATAATATAAAAAGCACCCTCAAACAGGTAAGTCACAAAATAACGCAAGAGAGAGGACGAATATTTCTAAAAACTGAAAAACCTACGAAAGTAGCTGAACGAATAGCCAAACTCCCAGGTATCGTTTCCACAAGTCCGACATGGGAGACAGAAGCTACGATGCAAAAAATTAGAAACTCGGCAAAAGATATAATCGAGAAAAAATTCCCAGAAAAGGGAACCTTTGCTATAAGAGTAAGGAGAGTGGGAGAACACCCCTTTTCCAGTAAAAAAATAGAAGAAAAAGTAGGTTCAGACGCTCTAGAAATCAAACCAAATCTTAAAGTAAATCTAGATTCCCCAGAAAACAAACTGCATATAGAAGTGAGGAAAGGTAAAGCTTACCTATTTACAAGAATCATTCCTGGAACCGGAGGTTTGCCAGTAGGAAGTCAAGAGAAAGTGATTGTACCCTTTATCACTGATTTTGAAAGTAGCGCTACAAGCACTTATCTTTTACTCAAACGTGGTGCGTTAGCTCTTCCACTCTTTTTAAAACCAAATGGGGAAAATCCTGCCAAATATCACAAAACCGTTGATAAACTGCGAAAATTCCATCCTGATTTGAAGTCCTTAACGATTAAAGTAAACGAGATTTTGGATAAATTAAACGAAAATGTGATTAAAGATTTCGAAGGGATAGTTCAACAGAAAATACTGATGAAACTTATCGAAAAAATTGCTGATAAGTTAGGAGCTGAAGGGATAGTTAGAAGTGAGAATTTAGAAAAAATAGCAGAATCAAAATTGCAAAACTTGAAAATTATAAAAGACGGAATTTCTATGCCGTTTTTGAATCCTCTTTTAGGGTATGAGGAAAAGGAAATTGGAGAGATTGAAAAAAGATTGGATGTTCAAAACATTGGTGAAACTACGATAATGAAAAGTTTGAATTCTTTCGGAACAAAAAGTCCAGATATGGAAAAAGTTCTAAAAATGGAAAAAAGAATCGATAAGGACTCTTTAATTGAATCCGCACTCGAAACTTTAGAAATTCGCAACCCGGAGGATTAAAATGGATTTAATTGTTGAAAAAGTTGAGAAGATTAGTGGAGATGTCTCTCCCTCACCATCTAAATTCCACACACAACTTGCTTCAGCAATTGGATTGCTAGCCGACGGAAAAAGTGTTATAGAAAATCCTTTGGTGGTTGATGATACTAGGGATTTAGCAAAAGCTATTGAAGACATGGGAGGGACTACAAAGCGAAGTGAAGAATCTTGGTCTATCTGGGGGAACGGTCCCTCGATTACCCCTGAAGGACAAGTTGTTGATGCCAAAAAATCTCTTACCAATCTAAGTTTTCTCGCAGGTATATCTACCTTAACATCAAGAATTATGGTCGTTACTGGTAAGAAACAAATAAGAAATTGTCCGGTTCCATCATTATTGAAATTTCTCAAAAAAATTGGAATTGACATTCATTCAAGTAATAGAAACGAAACTCCACCATTGATTGTATTTGAAAGTCAGATAAATGGTGGAGAGATTACCTTGGAAGAGGATGACCTGGATTCAAGATTTTTACCAGCACTCCTTCTATTATCTCCGTTAGCTGAAAAAGAAGTTAAGATCAAGTATAACTCAAAATTAGAAGGTAGATTTTTAGATAATTCTCTAACATTATTGGAAAAAAGTGGTATTAAAACTAACTCAGACGATCGACTCCTAACAATCAAGCAAGGTGAGTTCAAACCAATAGAAGTCACTCCACCTCTGGACATGATTTCCACAATCCCATACGTCGCAGGAGCAATTCTAACCGAAAGCAAAATAACTATAACCAAAACGAGTGAGGCAATAAATTTTGAAGAATTTGTAGACATCCTAAAACGAATCGGAATAAAAACAGAGGAAAAAGAAGACTCACTCAAAATTCCAAATTCTCAAAACCCAAAACCGTCGACCGTTGATCTCCATGATTTTCCCGAACTTCTCCCTTTCTTAGCAGTATTAGCATGTAAAGCGAACGGGAAAACCAAAATAATCAATGCGAGTAAAGCCCGACAAATGAAATCAGACAGAATTAAAGCAACAGTAGAAGGATTGAACAAGCTAGGAGCCGATGTAATAGAAAACGAAGACGGAATAACCATCGAAGGTCCATGTAAACTGAAAGGAACTACAGTAGATGGTCGAGAAGATAATGCAATCGTCGCCTCACTGGGGATGGCAGGCCTGATAGCAGAAGGGAAAACTGTAATCAAAAACCGAGCTGAAGCTCTCCGTCAAACCTATCCGCAATTCGTCACAGTATTTAAGGACTTGGGCGCAAACATGAGTTACAAATCCTGACGACCTCATTTAAGTGGAAAATTATTAGTTCCTAGCTGAACAGTTTACAATTAAGGGTTTTTGATGAAAAATGAAGGCCAATTTAGTATTGAATTTATAATCGTCTTAGGTGTTTTTGTCACTCTCTTAGCTACTGTTTCCATTCCCTTATACAATAATTCGAGAGAGAGTGTCGGAAAAATGAAAGACATGACACTTTCAAAAGAAGCTGCGAATAAGCTTGCAAGTTCTATCAACATGGCATATATTGAGGGGCCTGGCTCTCAAAAACATGTGAGTTATAATCTTCCTGAGGGTTTAGATAACGTCAAAATTGGTGTTTCGGAAGGTTCTGAAAACTATGCGGAATTATTGTTTTGTTCGAATCTGTGGGGGGAAGATAATATCGTTTCGGTTAGTACCCTCTTACATAAAGATAATCATCCTCCCATAATTTTCGAAAATCGTGAGAATATAATGAGTCCAGGGAGACATGAAGTAAGAACAAAATTCGTGCTTTCACCGACAATTAAAATCATAATTAGGGAGGTTTAGAATGAAAGGGCAAGGCTCGATTGAGTTTATGATGATTGTTGCGGCAATGTTAGTAGTTTCTGCTACATTCACTCATTCTCAAATGTTAGAACCTGCCGGGATTCTCAGTAGAGAAACGGAAGATTTAGCAAGGGCTAGGATTGCTAGTGATAAAATTGCTACTGGTATAAATAGAGTTTTTAAAAATGGGGAAGCTGCTAGAACAACGGAATTTGTAAAATTTTCAGGTATAGAAAATTTGGAAATAACCGAAGATAATGTTCAGATAAGTATTTTTTATGATGAGGAAAGAATATGGACCAAATCCAGCATTGAGTATGGTTTTGAAAATTCTCTACCATCGATTTTCAATGATAGTTATGTTGTGATTTTTGAATGGGATACGAGTAAACCAGAAGGGATTCGTCTCCTTCAAGAGAATAGAAAAATTTATATCAATATTAGACCAGGAGAGGGATAAAATCTTAAAAAATGAAGATGGTTTTTTTTCAATTGATGCTTTCTTTGCTATATTATTGCTGATTACGGTATCGACTTCGCTTATTACCGTTTCTCAAAGAAGTAATGAAGCTGCGCAAGAAACCTCAGAAGTAATTATGAAAGATATGACTGCTGAAAAGTTAGCTGGTCTGATAAACTCGGTATATGTGAACGGTTCAGGGCTTAAAAGTAGCGAGAATAATTATTTCGGGATAACCATAACACTCTCCGAAAATATTCTCGGAGAAAATTATACTATATCTCTAAATAGAGAAAACCGAATGATTATAGTAGAAAATTCGGAAGCCGGGCTAAAAGAACCAATTGGAAAAGCTTCTATTGCTCCAATAAATATCGATAATTTCGTACTACACCCCGAAAATTTGTCTAATACAATTCGAATATTCTGGGAAAACAATCAAATCAAGGTGAAAAGTTGATGACGAAAAAAGGACAAGCAAGCATAGAAGCGTTGCTAATATTATCAGCCGTACTACTATCAGTCACATACCTACAAGTAAGAGGTCAAAACATGTTCAAAACCACCAACGAAATAGACTCAGCTAAAAAAGGAGTTCAAACAGCTATTACTAGATTATCTATCCAAAACGAAATCAAGATAAACATTTCAGATTGGAATTTAGAAAACGATAATACATTAATTTATTATCTCACAGTTCAAGGAGGCCCACCCCCTGAAAACCAGACAATAACTAGCAATGCCGAAAACATCGCCCAAACTTACTTGGAAAGTATAGGCTCGAAATACAATATTGATATAAAAATCGGAAAGAGGGTGATAAAATGAAAAACGAAGGACAAGTTTTTACCACCGACATGATTTTTGCAATCATCCTCGTTGCAACCGTTCTTTCAATATCTTCCCAAGCATACGACATTGCTAGCGGACAAATGCAAAGCTACTCCACCCGGTACTCGCTAGAAAGAACAATAAATGACACCACAGACATCCTAGTAAAAACTTCAGGAGATCCAATCAATTGGGAAACAGGACACCCCACCGACCTAAAAACATTAGGATTGGCCACATTAAACCCCAACAATAGACCAATCGCTAATCATCTCGATTCTGATAAACTCACACAATTGGCTACTGAAATTTCAGAAGATAATTGGAAACCTACCGAGGAAAATTCGGACCAAGCTATAATGGATTTCTTTGGCACAAAAAATTTTGAGATAACTGTCAGAGATAATGGAAAAGACATTTGGAAAATATGGCCTGGATGGAAACCGGGAAGCTCCTCGAGAGGAGAAAACTCATTGGAAGTAGCAACGGTAGATCGGATAGTTTACGGAAGTTTTGTAAATATTAAAGGGAAAAGCCCCCCTCTTAAGCTTAGACCTCCAGCATCTGTGGCTGATAATTTATTTTTTTGGGTTAATTCTCAACAGTTAGAAACTTTTGAATGGTATCTCTATGTGGAAAATGAAAATGTTAAAACGCCAAATAAACTAGCGTTGACTTTAAATTATGACACCGGTAGTGCTAGCAATGGTGATTTTAATTTTGGATCTTCGGGTTCTAGACGCGATATCCCTGGATATGTTCGTATAGATAACGTAACTGAAAGTTCATTAGATGAAGGGAAACCTCTTACAGGTGAAAATTGGAATTTTATTTCAGCCAATGTTACAAGCACTGCACCGCCAGTGAATGTTTATGTTGTTATTATCCCTCCAGATATAGACCCCGAAGATATTTCGAGAGGGTTGGAAAAAAGAAGTTTAATTCTTCGGGTAAAAATGTGGAGATGATAAAATAAAACTTAAAAACTCGGAAGAAGGGTTTATTTTTACTCTTGATGCCACACTCGCCATATTAGTATCACTATTAGCATTGGCAAGCGTTGCTAGTACGGGAAAATCTTTAACAACCCACGAGCAATTCGGACGACTACGACTGCAACGAATGGGTCAAGACGCTGTCAGAGTTCTTAGTGAGAAAGGAGTCTTTGAAAATGCTGTACTAGCGTTGGAAAAAGGCAATGCTTCAAAAGCTGAGAGATTAATTAGAGAAAACCTCAATAAAGCAATACCAGAACATATCCAATTTCGACTCTATATCAGAAATCAATTATCAGTATATCCAACCACCAATAGTAATTGGGAAGATTTATACGAAAATATCGGGGATAGAACCATAACAAATTTTCAATATTCTGTCCCTGCAAAAGAAAATTATTTCCGAGTGCTCGCTTGGACTCCCGAAAGTGGAGAAAAAAAGTTTGTAGATAACATTAGTAATATGAGACCGCTCTGGTATATCAAGAAAACCGATGATGAAAAAAACTTTAGAGATAATGTCCAAAGAGAAGACGCGAACAATAACGATCATGAATACTACGATGCAGTTTTTATACCCGATGCAGATTTACAATTCAGCTCAGACACAATTGATAGTCTAAAAACCTTTGCTGAAAAAGGAAGATTAGTCGTCTCAGGAAGTACCTTATATAAAAATCAGAATACGGTTCGGAGTGACGATTTGGACCTCACTAGCACATTTGGAATACATAATTGGGATGACGATCCGAATGACCATGACATTAGAAGACATGACTTGGAAGATCTAGAATCTAATTATGGCATTGATATAAAGATGTACTGTCAACCTATCAAAGCTCCTAATTTACACCATCAGATACTCTACGGATTCACTCCTATAGATAATCTGGGATATGAAGGAGACAATCTATATACTTACGATGACTTTCAAGATACTACTTCAGAAGCATTTAGCTATCTCGACTCTAGCCAAATTATAGAATCTTATGAGTTCCACGACGGCGATGATGATGTGGACTATAACCATTCCGAGGCAGATGTTCTAACTAATTGGGGACACTATCCGGAAGACCAAATGCTCGATGCTTGTGGACTGATAGTTAACAACACCACTCCTACGGACGAATCTGGAAAAGCAATTTTCATACCCGCTAATGTGACTCAGACTGTAAGTAGAGGTGCCTCTACCTACAAATGGCTTAGGTTGACGGCGAATTCGATAAGTGGTAAAAGTGGATATGAACTCTTTCATGATCCGATAACTATCTCTTTGTGGAAAGGGGAGGGACTCTAATAAAATGGAACTGCTAGGAGAGAAAGGAATGGTGTTGAGTGGAATAGCTTTGCTACTTGTGCTTCCTGCTTTACTTTTATCTGCTACTTTTCTCACTACAGTAGAAATAGGAGGAGAAACAACCGCTATTCAAGGGATTTCAGATAAGATTGATTTTAAAGCGTTTGATATAAAAAGAACTCTCAGATATCGGCAAGTACATGGCGATAGACTAGACAGGGAAGCGATTAACAAATTAGAAGAAAGTTATGAAAAGAGTGCGATTCTGGGAAATATAGAAATTAATTATTCTGCTTTTGACATCCGAGTTGAATACTATGATGATTCCGGAAATAAAATCAAGGAAGTACACGCGACAGATAATGCGTGTATAATTAAAAATTTAAAACGAAACAGATGGTCCTATAACTTCGAAGCATCGTACGGATCTGACTACGACTACAATGAGCCTCTTCTCAGACTTGAGAGACTCAAAAACGGGAATTGGAAAGCAAAAGTCGCACCCACATTCACTCACAGTGATGTCACCGCCAACGTTTGGTGGGGCAATCAGCTAATTTTTGAAGATGTAAACGAAAATTATGACGCAGAACCAGTAGGTTCTCCCCCAGCCCAATGGGCTGGAGAAGGGAAACACGAGGGTGAGTCAAAGATAGTCTCGGGAACCCCCGACACAGTTTATATCCATATTAATTTAGAAGACCCTGGAGGAACCGTCAGCTACAAGGAAACCTTCCCTTTGAGAAAACCCAAAAAAGTAGAGGGGGAGGAAACCAAAGAGAATTTGACCTATATAGGAGATGCTATCGCAGTAGATGGCCTGGATGGAAATAGTACTGATGGGGGAGTGGAGTTTACTATTAAAAATAATTGGGATAATACTGTGACGATAAATCAAATAGAAATAAATCCTGATCATCCTGACATTAATGGATTATCCGACAAGGTAGGCAGAGGAAATAATGATCCTGGAGAAGTAGAGATTTATTCTGAGGATGAGGATGGAGATGGGGATGCTTATTCTGATTTCGCAAATGGAACAGATCTTACCGAACCTTTCAGTATCGGACAGGAAGGATATTACAAAAATGGAGAAAGTCCAAAAGTTGAAAGTGGGCACGAAATGACGTTTTACCTTTACGAGTTCTACGACGAATGGTCATATTACTACGACGAATGGATAGGAAACTGGGATATGCATGGAGAGGAAGTCACAATAACGCTAACTTACGAAGTGCGAGGTAACCAAAAGACCAAAACTTTCACAATCACACCACTATAATCAACGCAAATCGTGAAACAAATAAACAAATTTCGAACCTTAACAAGAACTTTATAGTGAAACACTTTTCATAAAATTTAGTAACACATACCAATCCAATAAATGGAACTGTATCCTATGTCCGATCAAAACTCCAAAATAATAGAAATATTTCGTAAAATCGGAAACGCTATCCTAAATATCAAAAAAATCCCATCCAAGTTAGGGAAAACAAAAACCAAGCTGAACAAAATATCAAGACGGAGACAAATTCCCTCATTACTACAAAACTATATGGAAAAGCGAGACGCCGGATGGCCTGAATATGTTATGTTAAAAACCCAACTGGGAATTATTGCGCTTTTTGGTGCCTCAGTGGTTTTATCTTTTTTCTGGGTTTCACCTTTAATACTCGCACCTATAATCGCTGGTCTGGTGGGTTATCTGACTTATTTAACCCTTTCTCAGTTGAAGGTAGCTTTCAGTAGGGATTATCCTGCTTATCGATCTTTAGTTGTCCTTTCAATAATGCTGAGTTTAACCATTATATTTTTAAGAAAATTGCCAATTACAAGATTTTTATATTTGAGAAATTTTCCATATCCGAGTTTAGTACCGGTAATATTGATATTAGTGATTTTTACAATCTCGTTCACTCTTTTCAGAATAAAATACGGACGGGATTACACTTATGGAACTGTTAAAAGAGTCAAAGGAGGTAAAGCAGTTGTAAAAATAGATTACGATGTTAAAAGCAATGTAAAAAACGGACTTTATTTCCTAGAAACGATGGAAGATGTAAACCCGGGAGATAAAGTAAAAGTAGATGTCGATAGACCCTTCCTAGGTCTTCGAGGTTCGGAGCCTACTTCAATCATGGAGAAAATGAGATATTAAGAGCTAGACCTATTCTTACAAGTTCTAAAATTTTATGAAAATTTAATTCCATTCAGATTTTTCAAAAATCAGACTTTTGTTAGACCAATATTGTGATAAGCTTCCAATATAGTCCGCCATAAAACACTCCGATAAAAACTCCAGCGGCGAAGGCAGGAGCGAAAGGTATACCTTTTTTAATTTTTAACCTATCCTCAACCTTTCCTTCCTGAACCAATTCTTTGAGAAAATTTACTTGTTCTTCAGTCAATCCGGCTGCCCGGTCTGGGTTTGTAATTTTATTATCCCAATCGGGGGTGCCAAGATTTCTAGATAAAAATCCAAAATATCCCGAATCGTACCGAGATATTTCCTCATCTTTTTCATAAATTATTTCAGCAGGAATCATCCCCTCTTCAGCTTCAGAAATTTTAACCGTTCTATAAAAAGCACCTTTACCCCTCAGACGCGAAATTAGCACATACAAGAGCAATACAGGCACCGCCGCAATAATGCTGTTAAATAACAACGTCAAAGGAAATAAAGGATATTTACTCGCATATAGAGGAAAAAAAGTCGCATAAGGCAAATCAAACTGAGGAGTGAAAGAAGGTAACAAAGCTCCCAAAGCAGTAAACAATTTTACATCACCACCAGCCCACCCCCCAGTAAGATACATCGCATAACCAATCCCAAAACCCAAAGCTGCTCCCAAGACACCATAAAAAGCCCTAATCAATTCCCACCGATAAAGACCTAAGATCAAGTGAAAACCTATACCGATAACTATGAGAGGGTAAGTCATCTTATCCGGAATAATTCGCTCGCTCAAATCCGTGTAAACAGCAATTATAACTGCCCCAAGTGCGAATATAACAGGAATCAAACTTATCCACATTTAACTCGACTATAAAAAAAACTTCTATCCTCATATATCTTTTGAAAAATAGAGTAAATGAAAAAAATAAATTTAGGTTAGCATATCAATAACAACTTCGCGCACATTCCCTATTCTCGACTCAACATTTCCAGCAAGTCCGGATGACGTTCCATAGATAAGATAAACAATCGTCGATAGCACCGTTAAAACAGCGGCTAGCATAAGGAGATATTCAATAGCTCCTTGCGATCTTTCCCTCAATCTATCTATCTCCTTATACTACTTTCAGGTTTGTATGGTAAAGTTCTTTGTGCTTCCCTCATAAGTTATTCTTAATTCTGAATTTGCTGGAATAGCTTCACTACAAGAAACTGTAACCGTTTTTCCACTAGTTATACTTACCGTGTTTGTCCCAATTTGAGTCCCGTCCGGTTTAATAACTCTCACCGTTGCATCCCCCAAGTTCTCCGGTGTTACCTGATTCGCAACAAACATAGCCACAGAATTATCTGAAGACGAAGTTTGAGGATAACCAGTAGCCGGCGTTATCGTGAAAGACGGAGTTGAACTTGTCACATAATAGACAGCTGCTGCAACCACTACGAGCACGGCAGCTAGCATTAGTAAGTATTCAGTTGCACCTTGTCCTTTTTTTTCTTCAAAATGTCCCATATTCTCACCTCCGATAATTACTGACCGAAAGAAGGTATAAAAAAGTAGGGTAGACAAAAATAAGAATAACTAGACACTTTTGAAGTGATAGAAATGGAAGTTCTAAGCACATCAAAAAGTAGTGGAACGGTGAAAGAAGCTCTTAAAGAGGCTTCCAAAGAAATTAACAAGAAGTTATCGAAAACACCAGGCTCAATTTCCGAGCTAAATGTCGATATAAATGTCGGAATTTCAGGCGCTAATGTTCAAATTTTAGTGACTGTGGAAGACAAAAAGGAGAGATCAAAGAAAATCGTTTGGACAAACCAAGGCGGGTCAAACGAAGAAGAAGCACTCACCAGAGCTAAAGGGAAAATAAACCCAAAAATAAAAAATATCTACGGCGAAATAGCGGACTTCCATATGGAATTCGTTAGCCCACCACTTCCTAAAAGAGTGTACGTAACCATTCTAGTAGCCATAAACGGAAAGGTTTCTAAAAAAACGAAAAACCTAACCACACGGGAGAGACGGTCAAGAATAAAAGAAATACTAAGTTTAGTAGGAGGCGAAGCCAATGCGATTAATATTTCCAAAATTGCTGAAACTTTTGATGTTTCCAGAGATGTTATTTACAATGATTTAGAGAAGATAGGAACGGAACGTTAAAGCATGAACCCAGCTGCGAATTGAGCTCCATAAAAGACCCCCATAGCTCCTGTCACAAAAAGTGGGAGATAAATTAACCCTTTTGAAATTTCACCATATCTTATCACACCCACAGCTAAAGAAGTAATAGCTGCCTGAATAGCAATGAAAAGAGGTACAACTATTCTTGTGCCTTTCGGCAATATTCGTCCGCTTAAACTTGCTCCAGTATCAGTAGCTCCTCCACCCGCTCCTGTTCCAGCCCCCATCTCAATGCTAGAGAACACATTTCCTAATTCAAGTACTAGTCCTGTAATGAAGGGTGCTGCGAAGAGCGCTGCCGCGAGAAGAAACATTATTTGTTGCATAGTTGTGGCTCTTCTTTCCCGTTGTACTGTGTGTATCTCTCTAATATCGTCCGATACAGCTTCTAATACATCGGCTAGTTCCGCTCCTCTTTCCATTCCTTCTACAACTAGATAAAAGGCTCTTTCAAAAAGCTCGGACTGAGTTCTTCTAGCCATAGCTCTGAGTGCTCCTTTCATCGGTCTGCCTCTTCTCACTTGGGCTAGTGTTCTTTCGAATTCTTCGGACAGTGCTCCATAGTTTGATTGAGCTACATCTTCTAGGGCTTCGTCCATACTTACCCCTGCTCTCAATGCAGTTGACATTTGTCTCAAAGCGTCAGGAAGCGAGTCTTCCAACTCCCCTATTCGCCTCTCTATGAAGAAGTAAGGCAATACTAGAGTTAAAACCAGAAATGACAATATAAAGGCAGTCCCGGCATAAACAGGACTTGGAAGCAGAGGAAAAGAAATGAAAAAGGAGGCTACCATTATACCAGCTGCAGCTGCTATACCGACCAATAAAGATATTCCGCAAAACTCCGAGCCGGAAAAAGCAATATTTGTGGACCGGAGTTTTTCATCTGTACTCTCCAAAAAGCTTTGAGGAAGAATCGTTTGAGCTAAATTTTTCGCACCTTCAAGAATAGACGGCATGAATTAGACCTCCGGCTCCATTCTTTTGAACATTATAACCATATAGAATAGAAGAAACGGTATAGCTCCAAGATAGAGAACCGCTACCATTTCAGGGGGGAATGAAGTCCCGCCCATAAATTTAGCCACAATCATAACCACAATTAGAAGAGGTGGTATAACAGCTCCTGCAAACATGTAAATCATAGCCATCATGTTCAATGATTGTGTATAATCCCGCAAATTCATCCGTAAATCAAAAGCAGTTTCATCAGCCAAAATGGATAAAGTTCGGGACAAATTACCACCTGTCCGCAAGGTCCTTTGAATCTGCCGAATAGCTCTACTTAAAGCATCAGAATCCACTCTATCCCTCAATGAAGTTAAAGCTTCAACCATCGATTCACCCGTCCTCATATCTTGAAGTGTCCGTCTAAACTCTTCAGAAAGCGCAGCATAATCCGCATCCGCGACAGAAGTCATAGTCTCGGGAAGGCCAATACCAGAAGACAATTGAGTCGACATATGCCTCAACGCATAAGGAATCTCCTGATTAATCTGAGAAGCTCGACTACTAATTCTCGATCTAGGTCTGGATCTACCTATAAAAATAGTGATTAAAAAAGCAAGCGGAGGCGATAAAATCATCAAAAGTAAAGACCCTAATAAGAGCCAAACGAACAAAAATGAACCAATTCCCACAACTGTTCCAATCCCTAGCAGAAGAGTCAAATACCTTACCGGGGTTATGTCCATATTCGCCCTATAAAGATCCTCCTCCAACCCCGTGAAAAATCCAACCATATTACTGGCAGGACCTCTAAAAACGCCGGAAAAAACGTCTGCTAACCTATCCGAGAGAGGTCTTTCTAATTCTTCCTCTCTATCGTCTTCCCATTCCTCTTCCTCTTCCCACTCCCTTTCACCCTCTTCAGGGGCCTCAACTTCCATTTTTTTCAATTCTTGCAACCGGTCAGAAAGATTGGAAGTTTCTTCCTCAGAGGTAGATTCCCTCCGGGTAACTTCCCTTACCCGACCAGGTGCTTTTGAAGTAACTTCACCTGTTCTTTCTACGCCTCTACCGATAGTGGAAAAGAAATTTTTAACCCTTTCAAGTATTCCTCTTTCTTCATTTTCTTCTTCGGGCATTCAAGCTCACGCCCCTATTCACTTTCTGGAATTTCCATCTCTTGGCCTTCCACACTTTGATTCTCTATCTCATCTAAGAAAGCTTGTGAATCGCGGTAATACTTTTCGAAAACGTCCCCTACTCTTTCTACATCTCGAATCTCTTTCTCCCTCATCCATTCTAAAACTGTTGCTCGTCTCTTAATTTCTCTTTCAACTTCTTTTCCTGAAACTCCTGCAAATTCAGCAATTTTTTTCTTGATAGTGCTCGGTACGCCAGTAGACTCGAGCTTGTCCTTCTTAGCGTCCCACTTATAAATCTGACTCAACTGAGGTTTTCCATCCTCAAACCCGGTCAGCTCAGCAATCTCCGTGATTCGCCTAATCTGTCCCTTCTCATGATGTTGCATTCGCTGCTGCATTACAACCGCATTCAGAGCCGGAATCATAACTTCAGGCACATTCATCGGAGGTTCCGTCAACCTAGTAATCGTCTCCTTAGCACTGTTAGAGTGAACAGTACCCATACAATTGCTAACCACAAGATTATTAGCAGAGTAATTGTGATCTTCATCCACTGTAAAATCATAAACATACGAATCAGATAATTTTGTCTCTTGAACTTCTACTACTCTATCCCAATAAATATCTGAATTCGCCAACAAATTCAACTTATTGGACCTTTCGACAAGATTCTCATCACCAACTTGCTTTGCCCTATCAATAAAAACACCGCTTATAACTTCTAGGGCTTTCTTGCTCGTTCGTCCAGTCCGGGACTTTTCAAGATGGCGAATTAAACTCTCGCTGACTTCATATCCTTGAGATGAAGCTTTTCTAGAAAGCTCTGCAATGCTCAAATCAAGACCTTCCCGGATATTCCTAACCTCATTCCCCACTTCCGGAACTTTATCAATATAAACTCCTCTATATTCATCCTGATTCTCCAATACTTTATCCAATTGAGATTTTTTCCGTCCATGACGCAAAGGGATATTTTCTTTAAACTTTTTCAGATTCTTTATCCCTCTAACAATAACTCTATATAATTCCTCATCCCCAAATCCTTTATTCTCATAATCCTTTACTACTGAAATTATACCTAGTCTTGACAACGCATAAGAAACTTTTCTCGCTGCCAGTTCACTCTTAGTTACAAGAATAATACTAGGACCTTCAGAATCCATCGATGCGTCAGCATCAAATAATCCTGCTAGAAATTGTTTAACTTCTTCATCCCCACTCTGTAGAATTTTTCTCGGTATATCCCAATTATTAGGTTTCTTTCCTTTCTGTATTCCAAAAATTTCCGTTAAGATATCGGAAAAAATCTTTGATCTAATTTCAACTTCGGAAAAGCTTTCACTAAAACTGGAAGAAGCATCAAAATCATAATCAGGAAGATAAGATTGAACACAATCGACAAATTCTCTTCTATAATTCATATTATCAAATGTTACAGAAACTGTATAACCTCGCGAATGAACAGCGCCATCACCACTTATAGCACCCGTAATATAAGCTAACTCAGGAGTTACTTTCCTCGGTATTTTTACCGGGTTAGCATTTTGAGAAACCAGATAATCAGCTTCTTCTCTCCACTCCCCACCATTATTTGGAACTTTAGCATAATTTTTTTCCATAAATTCCACTTCCCCTACCTTTTTCGGAACAAGTAAATGAGAACTTACATCTTTCAAAGAATCAAGCGAAATATCTGAGTCACAATCACTGTCTGGAGAATTTAAAAGACAAGCTACAAAATCTTCAGACTCAACTTCCCCCGCCTCCCGTTTTTCAATTTCACCATCTTTTAAAACAAACAACGGATGTGTTTCAGTCAAAGTTATCTCATTACCTGACCTTGTTTTAAACTTAACTAACTCCTCATTCTCCCGAACCTTTCTCCTCCAAACCTTCGTCACCTTATGACTTCCCGACTTCAAACAACCATCGACACTCACAACTTCAAACCTATCCGTGGGTTTAAGATCAATATATTCCATATCCTTATAGAAATCAATATTATTCTCATACTCACAAAAAAGATCTTCACACAAATCCCCAATCAACTCATAACTTCCATCAGACAAACGAACTACAGAAGTATCCATTAACGCTCCATTATGTCCGGTGTTCATACCAGTGAACATAGTCATCGCCTCCGGCCCTCTAACCTCACCGACAATTATCCTATCAGGACGCATTCTAAGAGAGTTCTCAACCAGCTCCTCCATGCTCACTTCCCCCTTGCCTTCAACGTTTGGCGCTCGTGTTTCCAATCTAATCCAATGTTCATGTGGCAGGTTAAGCTCCGCAGTATCTTCTATAGAGATAACACGTTCCTTGTCCCGAACGAAAGAAGTCAAAGTGTTAAGAGTGGTACTTTTCCCACTTGCAGTTCCGCCCGCGACCAGTAAGTTAGAAGGTTTAGCTTCCATACCATCCACAGCCAGCCATAGAAAAGCTGCTACATCTACTGATAATGTATCAAAATCGATAATATCTATTATTGTAAGAGGGTCTTCTCGAAATTTTCGAATCGTCAAAGTCGGACCATCAAGAGAAATCGGTGGAATTGTAGCATTAACCCTGCTACCATCTGGCAGAGTCGCATCAAGTAATGGGTTTTGTTTGTCTATCCTACGCCCCACATTTCTTCCCATTTTCTCAATCTGATGAATGAGTTCTTCCTCATCTTCAAAACTAATATTAGTTACACACATTCCCCGATCTCTATCATAAACATAAACCGGCTTTCCAGTAGCCGTAACCATTATCTCCTCAAGCTTATCATCCTCTAAAAGAATATCAAGCAGTCCAAACCCGATCATATCTCTAACAACAATTTTGGCCATTTGGTTCAGTTTAGAGTTTGACACCTTTCCAGGCAAATTTCTCTCCTGAAGCATGTTTTTAACTTCATCTAAGAACACATCCTCACGAGATTTTTCATCAGCAACATCTCGAGGGTCAACATCTATCTCGTCAATAGCTTTCTCTCTGACTTCACTCATTATTTCTCTCTCTTCAGAAGTGAGGTCTGGAAGTTTTGCTTTGTAAAAAGGCTGATCTCCCTTCTCAGTCTCAAAAATATCCGCTTGCGGTCTACTCTCAATTTTTTCCACAGGTTTTATTTCATCAGTTGTTTCGATAGAAACCTCAGGAATTTCAGCTGAAACCTCTTCTTCAGTTTCAGAAACTGATGAGGATTCTTTTGTGGGAATCGATTCTCCTTCGTCAAGACTTTCAAACCACTCGCCTAATCCTTCTTCACCCTCTTCCTCTTCAGAACTTTCAGGTTTAGCCATAGATAAGCCTCATTGACTTTTATATCTCTCTTTTATTATAAAGTTCAGAGAATCCTCATTTCAGGTCTTATAAAAAACCATAACTGAATAAAGTAGTCTATCAGGCCCTAATAACGAAAAAATACAAAATTTATCCTTTAAAAGAAAAATAAGACTTAAAGTTAAACTCAGTACCTTACCACTCTCCAGAATAATACCTTATTACTAGACTACGAAGTATACCCCTCAATACAACCACTTTTAATCCTTTTCGCAAAATTCCGAATCTCTGATAACGTCTCTTCCGGATTGTCCAGATTTCCACTATAAATCTCACCCAAAGCACTTCCAGTTATTACTCCATCCGCGCCTGCCTGAACTAACAGTTTTGCATGTTCCTTTCTCGATACACCAAATCCAGCCATCAAGGGAAGATCCGTATATTCTTTCACCATACTTATCATTTCCCCTGTCGTTTCAACTACAGAATCTCGAACCCCTGTTACCCCCTCGGTATTAACTATGTAAAGAAATCCAGAAGAAGCTCTTATTATCTCTTCCAATCTTTCCTCTGAGGTAGTTGGAGTGACTTGTAATATCATTTTTATGTTCTTTTCCCGACAAATCCCCTCTATACTTGAGGCTTCTTCTACAGGTAAATCCGGAATGATAATACCCTGAGCTCCCACTTTTTTCATTTTTTCGAAAAATTTCTCAATCCCAAACGAATAGGGAATATTATAGTAAGTAGTCACTACAATTGGTATTTCAACTCCCCTTTCTCTTAGCTTTTCAATTCCTCTTAAACACCTTTCAGGAGTTACTCCACCTTCTAAGGCCCTCTCGCAAGCAGCTTGAAAAGTTGAACCATCAGCAGTCGGATCAGAAAAAGGAATACCGAACTCCAACAAATCAGCACCAGCACTCTCCAAAGCCTCCACTTGGGAAATCGAAAACTCTTCTGTAGGATCCCCATAATAAATATGAGGCATATAAGCCCCCTCTCCTTTATCTTTTAATTCTTGAAATTTTTCTCTAATCATCATTTTCAAAAAACTCCAAAATCGTTCCTAAATCCTTGTCGCCCCTCCCTGAATAATTCAGAACCATTACTTCCTCTTCACCAAACTCTTCCCTATTGTTCAATACATAAGCTATTGCATGAGCCGTTTCCAATGCTGGAATCAACCCCTCCTCGCTTGCCATAACTTTCACGGCTTCGAAAACTTCCTCATCAAAAGCATAACCTGCATTTATCCTACCACTTTCAAACAAGTGTGACAATTCAGGAGCACGAGCCGGATAATTCAAACCCGCACTTCTAGTCTTAGAAGGTTTAATCTGCCCCTGTTCATCCTGCAAAACATAAGTTAAAGCCCCGTGAAGCACACCAGGCCTACCTAGCTGGAAGGCCGCCGCGCTATTATCTGCGTCCAAATCCTGACCACCTCCTTCCACAAAATACAACTCCACATCGTCTTCTTCTATGAAAGGTCTAAAAGCTCCCAAAGCATTGCTACCACCACTGCCGCAGGCAACAATTGAATCAGGCATTCTATCTTCCTTTTCTTTAATTTGCTTCTTTATCTCTCTGCCAATAACACTTTGAAAACTAGCAACAATCTCAGGGAAGGGATGAGGTCCAACTGTAGATCCCATAAGATAATGAGTAGTTCCGGAACAGGAAGCCCACTCCCTAAGCGTATCGGAAACAGCATCTTTTAGAACCCCCTTACCTATATCGACTGGGATTATTTCCGCACCGAGAAGTTTCATCCTTTCTACATTCGAAGGTTGTCTCTCCATATCCTTAACCCCCATGAAAACTTCCGTCTTTATATCACAAACATCCCCAGCTATTGCAGTTGCAACTCCGTGCATGCCAGCCGCCGTCTCAGTAATCAAACGATTCTTGCCCATTTCTTTCGCCAAAAGAGCCTGCCCTAAAGTATTATTCAACTTATGAGAACCACCGTACAATAAATCCTCACGTTTCAGGTAAACTTTACATCCTACTCTTTCACTGAAATTCTCAGCATAATAAAGAGAAGTGGGTCGCCCTCCAAAGTCTTTTAACAATTTTTTGTACTCCTTTTGAAAGTCTTGATCAGAATAATGTTTTTCGAACTCTTCTTCAAGCTCAATTAGAGCTGGCATCAGCATCTCGTTTACGTACTGGCCTCCGAATTTGCCAAATCTTGCTTTTTCATTGATTCTTTTATCGTGATTCAATTTTCCCACCTGCTCTTTCGACGAACTTTTTAAGAAGTTCCGGGTCTTTTTTCCCGGGTTCAGATTCAATTCCGCTAGCCGTATCAACAACTTGCGGGTTTACTTTCCTGATAGCTTCTTCCACATTTGAGGGTTTAAGTCCACCTGCTAAAATCAGAGGTGTGCTTATAGACTTTCTCAAAAGAGAGCTTACCTTCCAGTTATGGGTTCTTCCTGTTCCACCTGCTTTCGAGCTTTTAGTATCTAGTAAAAGAAAGTCTGCAACTTGAGCGATTTCTTCTGCCTGAGATATCTTTTCCTTTTCATCTTCAGTTTTTTTGGGAATCCTTGAAACTCCGATTATCGGTTTTCCTGTCTCTTTTCTAATCTCTTCCAGCATAGGACCAGACAATTTTGAATGGATTTGTAAATAATCAGGATTTACTTCTTCCGCTACTTCTTTAGCCCCATCCAAGTTTTCCGGCATTGTAACTGCTACGGTTTTGATATCATCATTTATTTTTTCTAGAATAGTTGAAGCTTCTGAAACACTGACCTCTCGAGGTGTGGAAATATTTACTTTCACTATTACTCCTATCATATCCGCTCCCGCCTCACTCGCTAATCTCGCATCTTTAGAATTAGTTATTCCACAAATTTTCACCTTAATCAATGGCAACACCCTTAACAAGGCTTCGAACCTTTCTCTTAACATCATCTACTTCCATTAGTCCTGTCCCCACAAGAGCTCCATCAGCACCAGCATCGCTGATTTTCTCGATGTCCCCCTCCGATTTTATTCCACTTTCACTAATCAAAGTACGATCAGAAGGAATATATTTCGAGATTTCTTCAGTTTTCGAAATATTAATTTCCATAGTCCTCAAGTCCCGATTATTCACACCTATCAAATTAGCTCCGGTTTCAACTGCCAATTCTGCTTGTTCTTGATTATCTACTTCCACTAGCGGTTCCAATTCCAATCTTTGTGCTAACTCTACAAACTCGGAAAGTTTCTCTTTAAGAATATTGGAGATGAGCAAAACAGCATCTGCATTAATTTCAGCCGATTTTAAAAGCTGATACTCATCTACAATGAAATCTTTTCTGAGAACAGGCAAATCCACACAATCTCGAACAATTTCCAAATCATCCAATTTTCCGTCAAAATAATCCGGCTCGGTAAGAATTGAAATCCCTACTGCCCCCCCGCCAGCTATCGATTTTGCAAGTGCGGAAACTTGAAAATCCTCCCTAATTTTACCCGCAGAAGGAGATGCCTTCTTCAATTCTCCAATCACCGCAAAATCAGAACTAGTCTTTATCGATTTTTCCAAACTCCTATGACCAAAATTTTCTATTTCGCTCAAATCCAAAGGATTAGATTCCTTCTCTACCTCCACCCGTTCACGAACACTATCACAAATCTCATTCAAAATACTCAAAGAGAATCCTCCAATTCATGCACCCGTCCCAAATCCCCACCCGAACCATCAATCAAATCAACAAGCTTTTCATAAGCCCCGCCAGAATCGATAGCGTCCTCAGCCATCTCAACCCCCTTCTCCAAATCATCTACTTTCCCACTCACAAAAAGAGTAGCCGCAGCATTCAACACAACAATATCTCGCCGAGGGCCGTTCGAACCCTTTAATATTTTTAGCAAAATCTTGGCATTTTCTTCCGCATTCCCACCAGCGATTTCAGCGGGCCTAGCTTGGGAAATTCCGAAATTTTCGGGTTTGATTGTATATGTTTTGATCTTGTCTTCCGTTAGTTCGGAAATTTTTGTTTTTCCCAGAGTGGATATTTCGTCTATGCCGTCTAATCCGTGAACTACCATTGCTCTTTTAGAATTGAGCTTCTTCAGGACCTTTGCTAATTTTTCAGTTAGAGATCCATCATAAACACCCATAATTTGAGCTCTGGCCCCTGCAGGATTTGTGAGTGGTCCCAGAATGTTGAAGACCGTTCTTAGTTCAATTTCTTTTCTCGGTCCTATAGCGTGTTTCATGGCTCCGTGGTATTTGGGAGCGAACATGAATCCGAGTCCGTGGTTTTCTATTGTTTGTTCAACTTTTTCGGGTGGGAGTTCTACTTTCATGCCGAGGGTTTCTAATACGTCAGCGCTTCCGGATTTACTTGTTACGGAACGATTCCCGTGTTTGGCTATCAAAACGTCTGCTCCAGCCGCTACAAACATTGCAGAGGTGCTTATATTGAATGTATTTATTTCGTCTCCTCCGGTTCCGCACGTGTCTACCAATATGTCATTTACGTCAGGTTCAATTTGTTTCGCAAATTGGCGCATAACTTTTGCAAAGGCAGCTATCTCTGTTGGGGTTTCGCCTTTTATTCTGAGGGCTGTGAGAAATGCTCCGATCTGAGCCGGTGTTGCCTCACCGGACATTATTCTCTCCATTATATCTTCAGCCTCTTCCCCTCGAAAATCCCTCTTTTTCACAAGTTTATCGATAGCTTCAGGTAAAGTACTCAATATTCCCCCCTCTCTAGAAAGTTTTTCAAAATCCTCATGCCGTAAGAAGTAAGTATTGATTCCGGATGAAACTGAACTCCGAAAATAGGATAATCCTTATGCTCTATCCCCATTATTCCCCCATGTTCCTCATCAGCTCTGGCTGTAACTTGCAAACAGGTAGGCAAGGTTGAATCTTTCACTACAAGTGAGTGGTAACGGGTAGCTTCAAAAGGATTTGGAATACCATCATATAATTCCCCCTTAAAATATATTATCTCAGAAGTTTTTCCATGCATCAATTCCTCTGAAGAGGTGATGTCCCCACCAAAAGTATAAGCAATAACTTGGTGTCCAAGACAAACTCCTAAAATCGGCACTTCCTCTCCTAATTCTCTAACCACATTTGTAGAAATTCCCGCTTCTTCTGGAGTTTTCGGCCCTGGTGAAATAATTACTCTTTCAGGATTTTCTTCCTTAACATCCTCCAAATTAGAATCATTACGATAAACTATGGGCTCCACTCCCAGCTCCCCAACATATTGAACTATGTTATACACAAACGAATCTACGTTATCAATTATCACTACCCTCACTCTGAAACACCTGCCGCACGAAGCAAAGAACGAGCCTTATTTTGTGTCTCAATATATTCTTTTTCAGGCTCTGAATCCGACACAATCCCAGCCCCAACCTGAACATGGGCTTCATCACCTTGAGACGTAAGTGTTCTAATAGCTATAGAAAAATCCGCATCGCCCGTATAACTGATAGATCCTACAGCTCCTGAGTAAATACCCCGACGGGAAGGTTCAAGTTCGTCAATTATCTCCATAGCTCTAACTTTTGGAGCCCCAGTAACAGTCCCCGCTGGAAATACTGCTCTCAATGCGTCAAAGGCATCTTTGTCTTTTTCAAGTTCCCCTTCGACAGTACTGACAATATGTTGAACATCTCCATATTTTTCTATTTCCATAAATTCACTAGTCTTCACTGACCCAAACTTTGAGATCTTTCCGATATCGTTACGGCCTAAATCGACCAGCATTATGTGTTCGGCTCTTTCTTTTTCGTCTTCTAGGAGGTCTTGTTCTATTGCTTTGTCTTCAGCTTGTGTTTTTCCACGTTTTCGTGTGCCTGCGATAGGTCTTGTTAGAACTCTTTCCCCCTTAACGCGAACTAGGGCTTCAGGGCTCGATCCTATTACGCTTCTTTCGGGAAAATCCAAGAAAAACATGTAGGGGGAAGGGTTTATTTCTCGAAGTTTAGAGTAGAAATTTTCAAGATTAGGTGAGGGGTTTAGATTAATTCTTCTGGATATTACTGTCTGAATTGTGTGCCCTTTGCGAATATAATCTTTTATTTTTTCAACACTTCTATCAAAGTCCTTTTTTTCAAAGTTTGTATCAGTGGACAATTCAGATTTATCAGCGCCGGGTTTTACTGGCTCTATATTAACAAGTTCTTGAAGTTGTTCTAAAGATTCCGAATGAGATTCTTCAAAGTCGGTTTCTTGAGTGAGCATCATTAGAGAAGCATAATAAGTGATTTTCTCCCGGTGATCGAATACAAGAACTAGGCTAGGTAATGTGAACTCCAAGATAGGATGATTTAAGTCATCAGAAGTGTTAGAGTCTAATTTTAGATTGGAGCGAACGAAATCATAGGAGAGATACCCGGTTGCTCCCAATATATATCTGGGTAAATTTAGGCCTAATATTTGGGTGCTGTCCATAAACATTGCTTTTTTAAGAATTTCAAGAGAATCCGAAGAATCTCGGATTTTTTTAACATTTTTTCTTGATTTTTCAACTAATTCGGATTTGCCTCGGATTCCAATTTCCTTTTCTGTTATTTTTAGGTGGAGAAGGGGTTTGCAACCTATTACTGAGTATCTAGATTCTTTTTCTGGTCCGGTTAGGGATTCCAATAAAAATGAAGACTCGTATTCTTTTCTAATCGATAAGTAAATTTCGTATGGGTTTTCGATGTTATTTTCTGTTTTTGTTATTGGTATTATTGTGGGTCTTTTCATTTCTGATGCTAGGGTTTGGGCGTCTTGTTGAGTTGGTATTATTTTCATTGGTTTTACCTTGAGAGTTGAAAATACCTCTTATTTTTGTACTATTTAAAACCTTGTAGTACATTTTTGTACACTAAAATTGGGGGTATTTCAGATTCCAGAAGAAAACTTAAACAAAACATAAACAGAACAAAAATGAATGAAACTAAAAAAAGACCATATATACTGGTTCCCATTACTCGTATTCTTATTTATCTTCGCAAAATTTTCAATTACAACATTAGGAATAGTTGTAAACTTTTCAAAACATGCCATTTTACACGATTGGATAATCGCACTTCTCACCTTCCTCTCTACATCCACCGTAGGAATAATAACCATTTACACATACTACGAAGAAAACCCATTTCTCACATTATTACTACTCACAGGAACCATATTCCTTTCATTTTTCCTAGGCCTCTTTGAACCAACATGGTTCATACTACTCGTCGCCAGTATAACTGGAGTCATAATAATACTCTACGGATTAAGAAAAGGAAAATACGTAACCAGTTCAAAACTCAAGAATAACATGAAAATTATAACATTAGCGGTGATAATCGCGATAATGATAAACCCTATCGGAACCCTCCTACTCAAACAAACAAGCATACAAGTAAGCACCCAGGATGGAAAAGTAACACCCAGATTTTACCTAAGAGCAGACAACCTTCAAACATTCAAACATTACACAACAGAAACATTATCAACAGAAGTTCTAGAAAGTCTTTCCGCCAACGAAGCCGAACTATTTCTAGCTATAACAAGAAAAGATTTGAAAGAAAACTCTGAATCATCAAAAGTAATACAAAAACTAAACGAACAAGATATACCAGTCCACGCCTGGTTATTAGAATCGCAAGAAAATGGATATTGGGCAAATGATTACAACTTCAAAAATTTTGAAAGTTTATACGAAGATGTCAAAAATTGGGAGAAGCAAGAAAATTTACACATCAAAACGATACAACTTGACTCCGAAACCTTGATTGAGTCCTCACCAACCGACTTTTTCAAAGAAAGTGAGAAAAAAAGCATATTCCAATACTTAACCATTCTCAAAAATCATTACAAAAATGGACCAGGTAAGAAAGCAGAAAAAAATTATGAAAACTTAGTTAACAAAATTAACGAAACTCACAAAAGTAGCGTAGCTGTTTATCCTTTCATTATAGACGACCAACTTGACGGAGACACTACACTTCAAGACCTATTCGGAGTTTCTTCATATCCCCCAAAAAACTGGGACGAAATTTTACCCATGGTCTATAGAATAGGGTTTTATAGAGTATTGAACCTAGACTTAGGATCCTATCTCGTCTACAGTTATTCTCATTCTTATAAATCTTACTTCGGTGAAACTGCAAGTATAGGACTAGCTAGACCAGACGCTCTTGAATATAAGAAAAATTATAAGGAAATGGCGAGGGATGCTTTAATCCTAGAATCATTAGGTTATGACGAAGCAACTATATTCTCAATCAATTTATTTCTTCAAACCCATGGGGAAGAAAAATTAAAATCCTATTTAGAAAACTTGAACAAGGAATCTGAGGAAGAGATAAGAATCCCTTACCGACCTCTAGTTAGTTACGCAAGGATTTCAACCTGTTTAGCTGATAGGTTGATTTAATGAAAGTTTTATTATTTTAGCTGGTCTTCCTCTCTAATCTGCTTTTTCAAATCTTCAATTATACCTTCTGCGACCTCATCTACAAGATCGTTCAAACGATCATTCCTAATCGATTCTACCATGAACTCTATTACCTCTTCCTTATTCTCTTCTAAAGCATCAGCGATGATATCGTTATATTTTCGATTTTTTATATACTGTTTTGAAGTGTTCAATAATCTTATCATAATAGCATCATGAAGTTTTTCAGCTGATCCTAAGGTACTGTTCTGAATAGCATCTATAATCCTTCTAACCAAAATTTCACCCCCTAATCAACCTCTAGCTCTCATTCAAAATTACTTTAAGAAGAGTTAAAGATTTAAGTAAATCATGGAAACAAAACATTTCATCTTTTAATCGGAAAATTTTAGAAATAATAAAATCAATACAAAAGCTAATACTCTTTAGAATTCCATAAATGATTAGTTGGGAAAAAATGAAGTTGAAAAAAATTCTTTTAATACTCCTCATTGGTTGGATTATTATAACCATTACCGGTTTCATTTATCTTGAAAATACAATGCCGTCTAGAGAAAATCAAGAAGTTCCCTCACTCGAAAATGGAAAACGTATAGCCTTTTTCTCCGATATTCATATACAAAACTCCAAACAAGAAGTGCAGACCGATATAGGAGCTCCAAGCTCCGAAATAGCTAAAAATGGAAAAATAGCACTCAATAGTGTAAATCCAGACTATATTCTCAGCACAGGAGACCTAACTACTCATACTGAACCCAACGAATGGCTAGGTTACCACCGGTGGGCTGATAATTTGGAGGCTCCAGTATACGATGTTTTGGGAAACCACGACAGAGACCATTTCCCGAATCGAGGAACCTATGGAACTGGATACTTCACACAGCTAGAACGAGTTTCAGGAACAAAAATATTAAAATTAGGGAATAATATTTTCATCCTAATCTCGGAAGAGCATAATCCAGAATTCGATAATAACAATCTCGCCAGCACCATCCCACAAAAAAGATTCGAATTCGTAGAAAAATATCTCAAAAAATATTCGGAATCTAATAATATTTTCATTATCAACCATGTTCCACTCGGTGGCACGACCGCTTTTTCGAAAACCTGGTTTTATGGAAACAATAAAAACTGGATTCAGATAACTAACAAATTCATGACTCTACTAGACAAATATAACGTTACAGCTCATATTTCAGGACATATCCACTCTGATTATAGATGGAAAGACGAACCAAATGACCAAGACGGAACAACAGGAGTAGAAAATATTCACAAATTCATCTCAGGAAAAGAAATAACAAAATCAACAAGACTCCATGCCCCATACCGCCTGCCAGACACTTACTTCCTAAACATGCCCGCCGTAGACTTCGCACACGGATGGCTCTCAAGATTTTACTTTCTCGCCTACCCCCAAGGAAACCCCACAACCAAAACATCAGGAGAAGAAGGAAATCAACTCACAAAACACGAAGAAGCAGGCCCCCCTTTAACTGATATTTTGCATAGCCCAGAGACAAGCAGCTTTCTAGGCAGGGGAGCTATTTACTATACGGACTTCATAGAAAATCAGAAAGAAATTAAAATAACCACCAGATGGGTCAGCGGTAATTCTGATGTGGAAAATTTCGAAGTAAAACTAAAACATCCGATCGAACTTGGAAACGGAGAACTTCGCTTTATAGCGTCTGATCTCAGTTTGAGAAAAAAAGATAATCTGTTAATTACTAGAGATAATTGGTTCAAAATAAAGAGTGGTCGGAGCGGAACAGGAGTTTTTTCTAAAAAATACAAAGAAAAACACACAATCGACGGATTGTTCATTGAGAACTATAATTTAAAAAGTTATGATGTAAGTTGGATGGGAAGTACGGACTCAGGAGACACTTGGGAAAACACTTGGCACAAAAAGTCGGAAGAGATGGGAAGTGTAAACGCAGTGAAAGTAAAAATACAATTCGACTCAGAAACACAAAAAACAGCATATATAGAAGATATTGTAATTAGAACTTCTTAGTAAGTAAAAAATCGAAAATTGATTAGACCATTCAGGGATGAGTTAAATGGGAAAAGGAAGCAGAGCCGAGAGAGAACTGATTAACAAATTCTGGGAAAACGGATTTGCCACTATGAGATCTCCTGCATCAGGATCAGGAAGGAAACATCCTCAACCGGACTTACTCACCAGTGTTGAAGGGAAAATTTTTGGAATAGAAATAAAATCCTCTTCAAACGATACAGTATACATCAAAAAAGAAGAGATAAAAAAACTGAAAAAATTTTGTAACAGTTTCGGATGCGAACCTCTTATCGGAGTCAGATTTGATTGGTCCGGATGGGCGTTTTTCCGACCTGAAAATTGTGAAACCACAAGCAAGAGTTACAAAGTTACCAAAGACGCTGTAGATCTAAAATTTGTGGAAGGTAAAGGATTTCGAAAACAAGAAACGATAACCTAAAAAACGTAACAATAAAACTAAAAATTTCCACATTTAATGAACCTAATTACATTAAAAAGAAAAATGTTCTATTCTTCAAGAAAAATATCAAGCAAACCCTATCAACATCAAAAAGTTCAGGAAATTTTAGTATTCCAGAAATCGATCACTAAAATTGTAGAGAAGCGCTCAAAGACTTGAAAGGAAGAGTTACGGACCAAACCGATAGTTTAATTACTACTATGTATTCTACAATAAGCTTCAACCCTTTCGATGACACACTTTTTTAACAAATCTATAACAATTACTCCTTTATCCTAAAATTTTAAATCGATACTATGGGTTGGAAATATACCCATCTTTTTACTCGGATTCAAACTTTCAAATTTTAACCAGTTCTACTATTCCGCAGAAGCATCGGAATTTTCCCGTAAATTATTCAACAGGCTCCCACCTATCTTCCAATTTCTCTTGAACCTCCGGCAGTGAAGTGTACTCCATCTCTTCGCTAGGCAATCTGTGAGGTTCGAAAGGACCATTTTTACGCAATTCATCCGCCAAATTGTTCGCTTTTTCTCTTGCAGGGTCGAAAGCAGGGTCGTCAAATAGGTCTTGCGGACCTATCAATTCACCATTTGTTACTTGGAATCCAGCTGCTATTACTCGAGGAGGGCCGTCAAATCTTGTTGGTTGAGCGTCTTCGAAAGATACTGGCATTAGAGGTGCATTATGGGATCCTCTCATCCATCCCCCTACAAGATGAGGATTAGCGAAAGGTTCTAAAACTTCTCCTACTGCGGGAAAACCGTGCTGTGCTCTGACGATACAAACTGGGTCGTCCTTTCCCACATATTCTCCTGCAATTTGATTAAGTCGTTCTGTCGATGATGCGGAAACTTTGACATCATCTTTCCAAATTCTCTTTACACAGTAACGACTGATAGTTCCTAAAATCGCTAAAATATCGTAGATTTCTTCCGGAGCCTCAAGTTTAACCTTCCTACCTTCTTCTACATCTTGAATCTCGAAAGTAAACCCTTCACTCATGGATGGGCTTATCACTAAACCTGCTGTATTGAAAGGATCGGCAAATATTTTATAGAGAGGCAGGTTCCAAGCTCCGGGCTCGGTCTTATCAGCCATAAATATTAGCACAGGGTCTGATTCTCTCTCCTCAAATTCTATTTCTGCACTTCCCGGTCCTGCGCCTTGGACATTGCCGGAAAATGTGTCTGTTAATAAATCCTGTCCAGGGCCGTATAGTTTCATCTCTTTTGCTATATCGGTACATTCTTCAAATGTGTCCCATGCTAGTCCGTGAATTTTATCAGAATTTTCCCCTTCTCGATGTGTCATGATTAATTGTAGGTCGTCACCACAGTTTGTAACCCAGTAATCTTCTAGGAGGTCGGAGTTTTCTAAACATTCTTTAGCTTTATCTATGAGGTTTTGATGGACTTTCACGTGTCCAGGATATCCTCCGATATCTGCTTTAATAGCCGAAACAGTAATTTCAGCCATTTTTTCACCCCCTTTAAAATTTTTACCTATTTGATTGTATTTTACAATCTTCTTGCTTCATTCTTTGTATTAATCCCTTAAAAATTAATATTTACTAAATACTCCAATCTTCTTCCCTCATAGAAAACGAATAAAGTTTTGAACACCACAAACGATTTTCAAAATTTCAAGCCAGAAAAACCCTTCTCTAAAATCAATAAACTATAACACTTTCAACACTGGACAACTCTCTAAGTTCATCAATTACTTCCCCACCAACAGCCTCGTTAGTAATAATCGTCAACTTGGGCTGGGTAGTGAAAAAAGGATCATCAGTAATAGATTGTCGAACGCTCAAACCATGTTTAGAAATAATCTCAGTAACCTCGCTAATAATCCCACTCTGCGTAGCATCAGGTGGAATAATTTCAATTACTCCCAACCCCAATTGTCTAGCCACCCCCTTCAAATACGGAACCGGTCTCAAGTTTGAAAAAATCTCCCTCAACTCCTCATTATCAAAAATTGTTTCAGCAGTAGAATCCACAGCCCGTCTATCCACATCCGCCTCTTTAGCGATTTGCACAGCGGGAATCCTAATACCCCCACAAACCACATCCCCCTCCTCCCTCACCCGTAAACCATATTTGTACAAAACTCTAGCAACCTTCAATTGAGCCGGATTTCCTTCAAAAATGGACTGAATCTTAGCCCACATATCAGCTGCACCGGACAATTCTTGCTCGGCACCAGCCGTCCTAGAAATAGTCAATCTAATAATATCCTCAGCAAACTCAGGATTTAATCCCTCCTCACGCGCTTTTTCCCTTGTCTTTTCAATTACCACCTGTTCTCTCCCCTTGTCGCGAACTCCCTTTCCCATCTCTTCCTTCAACTCTAGAATATCCTCAGCAATATCAATTCGCTGAGACAACAATTTAATTATTTTATCATCGATCTCATCAATCTCATTTCGTAGTTCTTCCAATTCTTTTTCACTCATTTTCTTTCCTAGCCCCTTCTAAAGATGGTTCAGTTACAATAATATCACATTCATACTCTTGCCAAACATCCTTAACCTTTTCGACCTCTTCATCTTCACACAAGGCAACTATAGCCGGTCCTGTACCTGTTAGGCCGGCGCTTAAAGCTCCGTTTTTTATTGCTTCCAGAGCTGGTTCTGTATCGTATTCAAGTATGGAAGAATAAAGTAAGCCGTTGAGAGTTTGGGCTCCGAAATAGTTTCCAGCTAATGCCTCTTCATGAGCTATTTCGACCTGTTCTGATATTATTTTTGCTTTCTCCGTATCCATCTCGATTGTGTAGGATTTTTGATATGGTAAAAAAATTAAAACATTTAAATCCGGATTAATTTCGAACCTATTCAACAGTTCTCGCTTTTCATTATTTGTGACTGTCCCCCCTCCGTAATAAGAGGCGGAAGCATCGTCGTATGCTCCAGTTATCGTTGTACCCGCTTCGAAAGCGGCTTCTATTCCTAAGTTTATTGCTTCTTCAGGTTCTATCTCTTTTCCAAGAGCAATAGAGGTAGCAAGTACAGTCGCGTTTGCCGCCGCACTACTACTTGATAATCCTACAGCTATAGGCAAACTAGTAGTGGTGCTAACACTCGCTCCATAATCTTCAGAAACATCATAGAAATCTAGAACTTTTTCGACACAAGTTTCTATAAGAGTAGAATCTTCCGAACTATCCCCCACTTTTCCAATAATATCATTCTTACCTCCCTCTAACTCAACCGTAGCTTCTACTCTCACATCTATCGCAAATGCAGCACCTTTTCCCAAAGCAATTGCATTTACTATTGTTGCTGAACCACAAGCTGACGCAATACCTTTCAATCTCAAACCTCAATCTGATCCGGATTTATCTTACCAGCCCTTAACATCATGTCTGCCAAAACTATTGCAGTCATAGATTCAGCTACTGGACTTATTCTAGGACAAACATTAGGATCAAACCTTCCCTCCAACTCAATTCGTGTTTCTTCTTCAGAATCTAAATCCACCGTTTTTTGGGGTTTTGAGATAGAAGGAGTAGGTTTCACGGCTAACCTAGTCAAAATTGGATCTCCCGAACTTATCCCGCCTAAAATACCACCAGCATCATTACTCTTACTCTTTACCTTCCCTTCACTCAATTCAAAAGAATCATTAACCTCAGACCCTTTCCGATCGACAACATCAAAACCCGAACCAATCTCAACGCCTTTCACAGCCCCCAGCGACATCAAAGATTTGACTAGTTCAGCATCAAGCTTATCAAAAACAGGCTCACCTAACCCAGCCGGAACACCCAAGGCCAAAACTTCTACAATCCCCCCTGTACTATCTCCTTCCTCGCTAACTTCTAACACTTTCTCTTTCATTTTCTCAGCAGTTTTCAAATCAGCACATCTCATATCGTTTTCGTTAGGAATATTTCTTATCTCCTCTAGACTAGGGTTTTCGTCCAACCCTATCCCAGCCGCTCTAACTACGTGGGAAAGAATCTCTATGTCTTCGGAGGCGAGAAGTTTTTTTGCAATTGCTCCTGCGGCAACCCTTCCTACAGTCTCCCTCCCTGAGGCCCTTCCCCCCCCTCTATAATCGAAATGGCCATATTTTAACCGATAAGTAAGATCAGCATGCCCTGGTCTTGGTTTATCTTTTCGCTTCTCGTATTTTTCCGACTTGACATCCTTGTTTTCTACTAGCATTGATATGGGTGTGCCCAAAGTTTTCCCTTTGAAGATTCCTGAAAGTATTTTTACCTTATCACGTTCTTTCCTAGAAGTTTCAACCTCACTTTTTCCAGGTCTACGTTTTTCCAGTTCTTTTTGGATATCTGCCCTTTCTATAGGAAGGTTAGCGGGAACACCATCTACTACTACACCTACTGTTTCTCCATGACTTTCACCCCAAGTGGAGATATTGAAAATTTTACCGTATGTGTTTCCACCCATTCTTATCCCTAATTTGATTTCTAGTGTTAGAACTATAAATTCTTTCAAAAAATTAGAAATGTTCTATATATAGAATAGTTTAAATTTTAACCGCTAGGACCTCTAATCTATTAATGAACAGAGTTGATATACTCTATCCGGTGATTTTGTTAACGAATAAATTCTAGATAAAATTTACCTCAGAAGGAGTTTAGAGAATGAAAAAAGGTCTGATTATACCCCTCTTAAGTTTGATTGCGATTACTGTGGTTGGCACTATCGGTTTTCATTATATAGAGGGAGTGGGTTTTTCTAAATCAGTTTATTGGACTATAGTAACAATCACTACTGTAGGTTATGGAGATATAACTCCTCAAACTGAAATGGGTAGAATTTTTGCTATTGGATTAATGATTGTGGGAATCGGGGCTATACTTTATACTTTAACAGCCGTCGGAAGAAATATTATAGAGGGAAGAATTTGGGAGATTTTCACAATGCAAGAAAAGAAAGAAGAAGTACAAAAACTAGAGAACCATCTCATCATTTGTGGATATGGCGATATAGGCAGAACTGTAACTCAACAGCTTCAGCTTGGAAACGAGGATATAGTTATAATTGACGAAGATGCAGAAACTCTCAGGGAAGAAGCTACTGATTTATTTTATATAATAGGGGATGGAACTAAAGAAGAAATTTTAGAAGATGCAAATATCCAAAAAGCCAGAGGATTATTCGCCACACTACCATCAGATTCAGACAATATTTTACTAACTCTTAGCGCTAAAGATCTCAATTCAGATATAAGAATTATTGCAAAAGCAGACTCAACCGAAGGCGCAAAACATCTAAAAAGAGCCGGAGTAGAAGCCGTGGTACTGCCAGAACAAGAAGGGGGAATCAGAATGGCAAGATCATTCCTACACCCAGAAGTCACCAGCCTCTATGACCACCTATTAAGAGGAGATGTCGGAAGAGCAGGAGCAGTAACTGTAGAGCCGAAGAGCAAACTTGCAGGAAAAACAATCAAAGAATCAAAAATAAAGAGCGAAATAGGTGTCTCAATAATAGGAATAAAACGAGGCGATGATATAATAACAAACCCCAAAATCGATGAAAAGATAAAAGATAGAGACACTCTCATCGTCATGGGAACGCTTTCTCAAATAAGAAAGCTTAGAAACTGGCTAAGTGAAAAAGAATAATCAATTTCCACCCTCATATTCAGCTTTTCCACCAATCTTTTGAATATCTCCAACGAAATCAGGGTAAGAAATATTAACACAATCAGCATTCCTAACTTTTACAGGCCCCTCAGCAAAAAGCCCCGCAATAGCTAAAGACATAGCCATCCGATGATCCCCATGTGAATCGACGACGCCACTAGATATTTCACCATTTCCATATATCCGAAGACTACTCTCCTTTTCCTTCATTTTAATCCCTAGTTTCTTTAGCTCGTTAGTAAGCGCTCTCAATCGGTCGACTTCTTTGTATCGGAGATGTTCTATATTGTATAATCGAGTTTTCCCCTCGCCCATAGCCCCCAAAACAGTTAAAATCGGGACCAAATCAGGAATGTCAGAACAATCCACATCAATTCCAGTTAATTTTTCTTTTCCGAAAACCTCCACTGAATTTTTATCTATATTAACCTCGGCTCCGAAATCTTGTATTAATTCAATGATTCTTTTATCCCCTTGTACATCATTCGGATCCAAATTATTTACTTTCACACCTTTTTTTGAAAAAGCTCCAGCTCCTAAAATGAAAGCCGCTGAAGAGAAATCTCCCGGAACAGTACAATTTATAGGCTTAAAGGTTTGTTGCCTAGGTATCGTATAACTCATTAAAGAAGAACTTGCTTGTACATCCGCATCAGCCATTTTTAGAGTTTTCAAAGTAATTCGAACATAAGGTTTGGATTTTAAATCTTCTTCAACCTCTAAATCAACCCCGACTTGTGAATAAGGAGAAGCTACCAGCAAAGCTGATATAAATTGTGAACTAATCTTACCAGTGATTCTAGTTTCTCCACCCACAAGTCCACCCCCAACCACTACAGGTGGTCTACCTTTGTTTCCTTTACATTCAGCGGAAGCTCCTAAATCGTTTAAAGATTTCACTAATGGCCCCATCGGTCTTTTCAGTATTGATTGGTCTCCAGTAAGTTGGATTCTTTCAGACGATAAAGAAGAAATCGCAGTCATCAGACGTAGAGTAGTGCCTGAATTTCCCACATTTATCTTATTTTTATTTGGTTGAAGTTCTCCACCAGTACCTTGTATTTTTACCCCTTCTTCAACACTTTCCACCCCTCCACCAAGAATTTGAACAGCTTCTAAAGTAGACTTAGTATCAAGGCTTAATAGAGGATTTTTAATTTCACTTTCCCCATCTGCCAGAAGAGCGATTGAAAATAATCTATGAGAATAACTCTTAGAAGGCTGAGCGTTAACCTCACCCCCCACTTCCGAAGGTTCTACCATTAAATGAGACATATCTCACACCTGTTATTAACTATTGAGTTAAAAACTTCCATATCAAATAACTTTTAATTCTAAAAAAGGTAAGTACCTTGAGGGTGTAGATTTGTCAGAAATAGGAAAAAAAGTAAGACTTGAACGTATCATGAACAGGGAAACAGAACGAACAGTAATCGTGCCAATGGATCACGGAATAACAAAAGGCCCAATTGAAGGGTTGAAAAATATGCGCGGAGCAGTTAACAAAGTAGCCGAAGGCGGAGCAAACGCAGTGCTGTTACACAAAGGAGTAGTACAAGCCGGTCATCGCGGTTACGGTCAAGATATCGGACTAATTGTCCACCTCTCTGCAAGTACTAATCTAGGTCCAGATCCTAACAATAAAGTCCAAGTAGCAAGTGTTAAAGAAGCGGTTAAGCTAAGCGCAGATGCTGTTTCAATACATGTTAATATAGGAGCTGAAAACGAAGCCAACCAGCTTAAAAAAATGGGTAAAGTCGCAGAAGATTGCGAAAAATGGGGAATGCCCCTGATAGCAATGATGTACCCGAGAGGGGAAAAAGTGGAAAACGAATACGACGCTGAAGTGGTTGGTCATGCAGCTCGCGTCGGAGCAGAACTAGGAGCTGATATCGTGAAAACTAACTTTACTGAAACTGTTACCTCTTTCCGCGACGTCACTAAAGGTTGCCCTGCCCCAGTAGTAATCGCAGGAGGACCTAAAGTAGACTCAGATGAAGAAATATTGGAAATGGTTGCAAATTCAATAAGAGCAGGTGGAGCAGGAGTATCGATAGGTAGAAATGTTTTCCAGCATGAGAATCCCTCCGGAATGGTCAGAGCTCTCTCAAGAATAGTCCATGAAGGAGCACAGGTTGAAGAAGCCATGGAAGAACTATAAGGCGGTGGGCCGTTGCAAAAAAGTTTATGGCTTAAGGCCGACTGGTCTGACGGTTGGGATAATAGAAAGGAGTTTATCACATCTGGATTGGAGGCTGGTTTTGATGGTGTTGTTGTTCCTTCAGAAGATTTGGAAAAGACTGAATCTTTAGGTAATATTAGTACTATTTCAGATTCTGAAGATGCTGATTTTCTCTTATTCGAAATTTCTGAAGAGGGGGAGGTGGAGGATGTGATTTCTAGAGTTAAAGACGAAGATGATAAAGAGACAGTTGTCTTACTGGAAATCTCTGGGAAAGAGATGGAAGAAGCAGCTGTGAAAGTTGGAAAATATGCTGATTTTTTAATTATGATTGCGAAAGATTGGAAAGTTATTCCGCTTGAAAATCTTATAGCAGAATTACAAGATTCCAAAGCTAAACTTATTGCCGGCGTGAAAAACGCAGAAGAAGCTAAAACAGCTTTTGAAACCTTAGAGGTTGGCGCAGACGGAGTTTTGCTTAATCCAAGAGAAGAAGGAGTTAACGAAGTCAAAAAAACAAGCCAGCTTCTCAAAAAAATTGGAGGAGAAAAATTCGAACTTGTCTCCGGTAAAATTACAAAAATTGAACCTGCCGGAATGGGAGATCGAGTCTGCGTAGATACGTCCTCCCTTATGGAGATAGGTGAAGGGATGCTTGTCGGAAGTCAATCAAACGGTTTATTTTTAATACATTCCGAATCTCTAGAAAGTGAATACGTAGATTCCAGGCCCTTCCGAGTCAACGCCGGAGCTGTTCACGCCTACATACAAGTTCCCGGTGGGAGAACAAAATATCTCTCAGAACTCGAAAGCGGAGACGAAGTCCTTATAGTAAATTGCGAAGGAGAAGCGAACACAGCAACTGTAGGTCGAGTGAAAATTGAACGAAGACCTATGCTACTTATAGAAGCAGAGTTTGAAAATCAGAAATATAAGACGCTTCTTCAAAACGCAGAAACTATCAATCTTGTAAATAAAGATGGTGATCCTGTTTCTGTTTCTGACTTAGAAGTTGGAGACGAAATCCTCCTATATACTCAAAAAGGAGGACGACATTTCGGAGCCCAAGTCGATGAAACACTTTTAGAGAGATGATTTCGTGACTCAATTCGGAAAATGCGAAATCGTCAGCCCAGCTATTTGCGGTTCTTTGATAGGTGAAACAATAGAAGATTTAGAAAATGGTTTGAGTAAGGCTTTGGAAAAGAATGCAGATATTGTTGAGTTTCGTTTGGATATGTTGGAAGATTTTTCCGATTTAGATACTCTGCTTAGTGTAAACCTTCCTAAAATTGTGACAAACCGTTCAAAAAAAGAGGGTGGGAATTTTGAAGGCAGTGAAAAAGAAAGGATTCAGATCCTTATTGACGCAATTAAAAAAGGAGCATCTTGTGTAGATATTGAACTTTCCTCTTCTGAAGAATCGATTAGTAAAGTAATAAATACTGCTGAAACTCATGAAGCAAGCGTTATTCTCTCACATCATAATTTCGAAAAGGTACCATCAGAAGAAAAACTTCGTGAAAAAGTTAGAGAAATGAATAATTATAATTATGATTTTGGTAAAATAATCGGGTTTTCAAATAATTATGAAGACTCACTAAGGATGTTGAGATTCCTAATCAAAAATACGAAAAACAGACCCAATGGAAAAATAATAGCTTTTGCTATGGGGGAAAAAGGAGGATTCACTCGCGTAACAGCTCCCTTGCTCGGTTCACCGATTACTTATGCATCGGTGGAAGAGAAAACTGCCCCGGGACAACTAAGTGTTTCAGATATGCGAGAGATTTTAGATAAGTATCGGAATTAAAATAGTGGGGGGAAGATACTCATTTATAGAATTCGAACTTTTTTTGTACTAAACTTTAATGAGATTTGAGGGGAAAAATATGAAAGTGTCTGGAGAAACTAAAGTTATAGGATTAATAGGAAACCCAGTTGAACATAGTATATCCCCTTATATTCATAATTCAGCATTTCGAGAATTGAATCTAGACTATGTTTATGTAACATTCAAAGTCGAAAAGGAAAATATTAACAAAGCACTTGAGGGAATAAAGGGTTTAGAAATTGAAGGATTGAATGTTACGATTCCTCACAAATCGAGAGTGATTGAATATCTTGACGAAGTTCAAGAAACTGCGGAAAAAATAGGTGCTGTAAACACAATAAAACGCGATGGCTTGGTATTGAAGGGTTTCAATACAGATGGAAAAGGTGTTTTGAAAGCCCTTAAGAAAGAGATTGATGGGGTAAAAAACAAAAATATTATTTTATTAGGAGCAGGTGGAGCCGCAAGAGCCATCGGTTTCACGTTAGCAGAGGCGGGTGGCAATTTGACTATTTCCAATCGAACCGACTCTAAAGCCGAAAAGCTTACTTCTGAGATCAGAAATGGAACTTCTCAGGAAGTAAATAAAATACCTCAAAAGAAAAAAGAGCTTGAAAAAGTAATCAAAGATTCAGAAATATTGATTAATTCCACCTCTATTGGTATGCATCCTAATGAAGGGGAAACTTTAGTAAAATCAGACATGATGCACAAAGATTTGACCGTCATGGATATTGTTTATAATCCTCTTAGAACCAAGCTTTTAGAGGAAGCTGAAAAAGCCGGAGCTAACACAATACCTGGAGTGGGTATGCTTGTCCATCAAGGTGCTGCTTCATTCAAAATATGGACAGGGAAAGATGCTCCAGTTAAAACTATGTGGGATGCTGCCGAGGAAGCTTTGAAGGGTAAATAGTATGAAAGTGACAATTATTGGTGCCGGATCGATGGGGAAATGGTTTACAAAATTCTGCAAAAATAGAGATTGGAACGTAACTATAACAGATATAGATAATGAAAAAGCTCGCGAAGTGGCTGATGACTTAGATGTTGAAACAGCGGAAAGTAATGCGGAAGCTGTAAAGGATTCTGATATAATTATAGTTTCTGTCCCAATCAAGAAAACACCTATTGTGATTAAAAAATTAGAAGATGATTTAGAGACCGACTCTTTATTGTTAGATATTGCCTCTGTGAAAGAGGATGCTGTTGATGCTATGAAGGAGGTTGATGTAAAATCAGAGCTCGTTTCCATTCATCCTCTATTTGGGCCAGGGGCGGAAGATTTGGAAGGTCTAAATATTGCTTCTATTCCTGTTAATCCGGGGGAGAAATATGAGAAGTTTAAAGAGACCTTAAAGGAGTTGGGAGGTCGGGTTTTGGAGATGGAAGCGGAAGAACATGATAAAATCATGTCAGTGACACAATCTCTTACTCATTTCATTTTGTTGACTTTTCTATCATCACTTAACTCAATGTCGGAGGTAGAAAAAGCTAAAGATTTATCCACTCCTATGTTTCAAAAGTTGTTAGATTTATCTGAAGCATTTTTGAGTGGGGATCCGAAAGTTTGTGGGGATATACAAACGGAAAATAGATATTCACATATGGCTCGAAGTGCTGTGAGGGAAGCTTGTCGCTCCCTTGACGCGGATTTACAGGTTGAAAATACTGGAGTTATCGAAGAAATTTTTGAAAATGCTCGTGAGAATATTGATCCTGAAAAAATTGAATCTACATATAAAGAATTGTATGAAAATTGGTGAAAGATGTGAAAGTTGGAATAATCGGTCCGAGAGGTACTTATTCGGAAATTGCGGCTAGGAAGTATTTTGAAGAGGAGAATGTAGAGATTGTTCCATTCCCTCTAATAACTGAAGTTGCTGAGGCGGTTGAGGATGGTGAAGTAGATGCCGGAGTGGTTCCGGTTGAGAGTTTGAGAGAGGGTTCCGTTGGTGAAACTTTGGATGCTTTAGCATGGTTAGATATCAAAGTTCAAGCCGAAATTGTTTTGACAATCACTCATCACTTGTTGGGCACGGCAGAGGCTGAATTTGATGGGATTAAGCAAGTTCTTTCTCATCCACAAGCCCTTGCCCAGTGTAGGGAGTTTCTTAGAGAGAATCTTCCAAATGCTGAATTGATTAGTGTAAAAAGCACAGCAAAGGCAGCGAAACAGATTAGCAAGGATAGAAAGCCGTATATGGCGGCGATTGGTTCTCGTGGGTTGGCTGATTTGTATGATTTGGAGATAATTCGTGAGGATATACAAAGTGGGAAAGAAGATGAAACAAGGTTTTTTTGTTTGGGTAAAGAGGATAGTGAACCTTCGGGTGAGGACAAAACTTCGGTCGTATTTTATACGAAGGAGGATAGGCCCGGTATATTGTTTGAGATTCTTAGGGAGTTTGCACAAAAGGATATTAACTTGACTAAGATTGAGTCTCGGCCTTCGAAGGAGGCTTTGGGTGATTATTTGTTTTTCATTGATTTTGAGGGTCATAGGAGTGATTCTTCGGTGGAAGAGGTTCTTGAGGCTTTAGAGTCGAAGGTTGCTACTTTAAAGATTATTGGTTCTTATCCGAAACGGTATTAGGGTGTTTTGTATGAGCGTTAGGAAAGATATTGAGAAAAGTCTTGAAATAAACACTTCCGAAGTAAAGGAGAAAATGGTTCAGTTTATTAGTGATAAGATCGACGAGGCAGATTCCGAGGGTGCGATTATTGGACTTAGCGGAGGTCTTGACTCTTCTACTGTAACTTATCTTTCTGTGGAAGCGGTAGGTAAAGAAAACGTTTTAGGATTATTCATGCCGGAGAAAGAAGTGACTGAAAAACAAGACTTCGAAGATGTCGAAAAAATAGTGAAAGATTTAAAAATAGATTCCAAAACCATGCCAATAAACTCCATTCAGAAAAAAATCAAAAACAAAGTCGATGCTAACGAAGAAGAAAAACTAGCATTAGCCAATATGAAAGCTCGAATCAGAATGCTCCTACTCTATTATTACGCCAACAGTTTGAACTATCTAGTTATAGGAACAAGCAATAAGAGCGAACTCAAGTGCGGTTATTTCACAAAATACGGAGACGGAGCAGCAGACATAATACCAATGGGTCCAATATACAAAACTCAAGTCAAAAAAATCGCGAAAAAAATCGGAGTCCCAAAAAACATAATCAAAAAACAACCCACCGCCGGACTATGGAAAGACCAGACAGACAAGAAAGAATTAGGCCTCCCCTATGAAAAAATCGATAAAATCTACAAAGGCTTAGAATTAGATTTGAACAAAAGTGAAATAGCAGAAGCTTTGGAATTAGAAAAGTCCCAAGTCGAAAAATTCGAAAAAATGGAAAAAAATTCCGAGCATAAACGCAAAGGGCCTGTATCCTTAGAACTTTAGTTAAGGTAACAGGTAGTTAATTATCTTGGTTTTCGGTATTTTTCAAAACAGGGCGTTAAACTGGGCTGTTTAATCATTTCGATGAGTTAGTTATACTGTAAAAAACGAAGTTCTGAAATTTAGATTGATTATTCATTTTTAGGAACTAGATCTTGACATAACCCGGCTGCTATCGTTTGTCCGCCATGTCTGATAGCGAATCTTCCTAGTTGGGGTATTTCGCTTGCTTTTTCCATAACCATGGGTTTGGTGGGTTTTATCCGGATTACTCCTGCTTCTCCTTTTTTGAGAAATTCTGGATTTTCTTCGATTACTTTTCCTGTTTTTGAGTCGACTTTTTGTTTTAACTCTACGACTTCCCCTGGAACGTGTGCTGACTGGCAATGAATCACTGGTGTAAAACCTGGAGTTATGTAAGTAGGGGATTCTAGAATGATCACTTTACCTGTAAATTCTTCTACAATAGTTGGAGGATTATCTGGATGACCTGCGACATCCCCTCTCTGTATTTGGTCTTTTGAAACTCCGCGAACATTAAAACCGATATTATCTCCCGGTTCTGCTTCATCTATCTCTTCGTGATGCATCTCTATCGATTTTACATCACCTTTCACATTTGGAGGATTGAAAACAACATTGTCTCCGTCTCTTAGAATACCTGTTTCGATTCTTCCTATAGGAACCGTACCTACTCCTTGGACGGAATGAACATCTTGAATCGGAATGCGTAAAGGTTTATCCACAGGTTTTTTAGCTTCTCGCAAAGATTCAAGCGCATCTAAAACCGTGGGACCGTCATACCATTCAAGTTCTTCACTAGAATCAGCAACATTTTCACCTTTAAACGCAGAGGCGGGTATAAAGGGAAATTCGGAAGTATTTTCATAACCAATGTTTTCTAATAAAGGAATCAACTCTTCCCGTAAATCTTCATAAACTCGTTGTTGGTACTCAATCTTATCCATCTTATTAATGACAATCACCAACTGTCCCACCCCCAACGTATAAGCCAAAGCCGCATGTTCACGAGTTTGAGGCATTATACCATCATCAGCCGCAACCACAAGAACAGCTGCGTCAGCCTGGCTGGCACCAGTAATCATATTCTTCACAAAATCTTGATGGCCTGGAGAGTCGATAATCGTTATCATATTCTCGTCGGTTTCTAATTTTTCGTAAGCTACATCTATAGTCAATCCTCGATCTCTTTCTTCGTCTAGATGGTCTAGAACCCATGCAAATTTGAAAGATTCTGCTTCTTCATCCAAATCTTCAGGAGAAATAACTCCCATCTCGTATAGAAGCCTGCCCATCAAAGTTGACTTTCCATGGTCAACATGTCCGATTATTGCAAGATTTACATGAGGTTTTTCCGACATATTTTCCCTTGGTTAACTTGAACCCTACTCTTAAGTCGTTTTTCCTATACAAAAATTTTCAAGTGTATTAACCAATTTAGGAGTGGCGAAATAATGAATGATATCCAAAAAGAACACCCTCGAGCCGAATCTCTTAAAATGAGAGAAAGATTAGCTGAAGGCTTGGAAAAGGGATTAGTCTCCCCAGAAGGTTTAGCAGCTCACGGTAGAGCGGAAGCTTTTGATTATATTTTAGGAGAGGAAACCACTAAGCAAGCTATGAAAGCGATTGAAGCAGGAGCAGCGGAACTGATTAGAGCTGAGAAGCCCGTATTTTCTGTTAACGGAAATGTTTCTGCCTTAATTCCCGAAGAAATTGGAAAATTGTCAAAGAGTATGAATATTGGTATTGAGGTTAATCTTTTTCATAAGTCGAAAGAGAGGGAGAAAAAAATTGCAGAGCATTTAAGAGAGCATGGGGTTGAAGAGGTTTTGGGAGTTGAAGAAAAACATTCTTCTAAAATTGACAGTATAAAAAGTAAACGTAAATTTGTTGATGAAAGAGGGCAAAAAGTTGCCGATGTGATTGTGGTTCCTCTTGAAGATGGAGACCGTACTAAGAAACTGGTGAATCATGGGAAAACAGTGATTACGGTGGATCTAAATCCGATGTCGAGAACTGCAAAGGCAGCTCATGTAACGATTGTTGATAATTTGGTTAGAGTGATGCCTCTTCTAATTGAGAAAATAGAAGAACTTCAAAATAAACCTCCTGAACAGATTGATGAAATTATTGAAAATTTTGATAATGAAGAAAATTTGAAAAATATGCTAGGATCTATGCTATCAAGATTAGAAAAAATTTCCGGGGGGTAATGATTTAGTGGAACCAGTTGTTCAAGTTGCATTAGATTTGACAAAAATTGAAGAAGCTATCACAATAGGTAAGAAAGCAGTTGAGGGTGGAGTAGACTGGATAGAAGCGGGGACTCCCTTAATTAAATCTGAAGGTCTAAAAGCGATTGAAGCGCTTGATGAAGAATTTTCTGATAAGCAAGTTATCGCCGATATGAAAACAATAGATACTGGAGATCTCGAGGTTAGTTTGGCAGCTGAAGCAGGAGCGGATATCGTATCTGTTTTTGGTGCGGCAGCAGATGAAACTATTGAAGAAGCTGTTGAAGCATCTGGAAGGTATGATGTTGAAATTATTGCTGATCTTATTGCTTTGGATAATCCTTCTACCCGTGTTAAGAAACTTGAAGAATTGGGTGTAGATTTTATCGGAATTCATGTGGGGATAGATCAGCAAGGAACAGGAAAGGATCCACTGGACCAATTGGATTCGGTGATAAAACATACTAATTTACCTATTGCGGTTGCAGGCGGTTTAGATTCTAAAACAGCCCCTATGGCGGTTGAGAGTGGAGCTTCTATTATAGTAGTGGGAAGTGCAATTACTAAAGCAAAGAACCCCACAAAAATAGCTGATGAGATAGTCAAATCCGTGAGGAGTGCAAAATGAGCAAAAATGTAACACCCGCAAAAATTCGAAAAATGAAAGAGAAAGGAGAAAAAATTACTGTGCTTACAGCATATGACTATCCAACAGCTCAACTTTTAGAAGAGGTTGACATTGATGGAATATTGGTTGGTGACTCCGTAGGTAACACTGTCTTGGGTTATGAAAATACTATTCCTGTATCCATGGAAGAGATGATTCACCATACGAAAGCTGTTTCGAGAGGAATAGAAACTCCTTTACTAATTGGGGATATGCCTTTCTTATCATACCAAGCAAGCGTTGAAGAAGCAGTGAAAAACGCCGGAAAATTCATCAAAGAAGGAAAAGCGGAAGCTGTGAAAGTTGAAGGTGGTTCAGAATATTTAGAACAGATTGAAAAAATCATTGACGCTGGCATACCTGTAATGGGGCATTTGGGTTTAACACCTCAAAAAATTCACCAATTTGGAGGTTATCAACCTAGAGGCCGATCAATAAAGGAAGCGAAGAGAATATATAAAGATGCCAAAAAACTTGAAGAACTCGGCGTTTTTAGCCTAGTTTTAGAATCAATTCCTCAAAACCTTGCTGAAAAAATTACTGAAAATTTGGAAATACCCACTATTGGTATAGGTGCAGGAGCGAAATGTGATGGTCAAGTTCTTGTATTTCACGATTTGGTAGGTTGGTCCGACTTCAAACCTAAATTCGTTAAGCATTATGCAGACCTGTCTTCCTCAATTAAAGAAGCTGTCAAAAAATTCAAATCAGAAGTTAAATCTGGAGAATTTCCCACTTCAAACCATAGCTACAAGATGGAAGATGAGTTATTAGAAGAATTCGAAGATTTTCTTGAAGAAAACTCCTAAATCCGATATAATAACGGTAGAGAGTAAAATCGCGGGACTTAAATTGGATGAGAGTCCACCTATATTTAGAATGCTTATTAAAAATGTGGGAGGTGAGAGGATATGGCTGAACTTCCAAAAGCAACTATTAAACGAGTTTTTAAAGATGCGGGCGCTGAAAGAGTTTCCGGGGATGTTCCTGATGCGGTAAATAATATTGTTGAAGCAATAGCTGAGGGCGCTGTTGAGTCTTGTGAAGCTGATGGTCGGAAGACTGTCAAGGCGGATGATTTGAGACTAGTCGTTGTGTCGAAATAATATTCTAAAGAAAGAAGGAGGATTTATCCTTTCTTTCTTTCAATCTTTTTTCTTCCTAATGCTTGTAAGTATTGCACTTCATCTCCTTCTACTAGTTCCCCTCTGAATTCTAGAGGAATATTTAGCTCGAAAGTTTCATAACTCTCCAAATCCATTAATTGGGCGTTATTTCCAAGGATTGCTAATACTTGTGCGTCTCCTCTTTCAATTATTGGAGCTTCTACTTTGTCATCCAATGAGTTTACGAAAGTTCTTTTTTGACTGTCGAAAAGACCTTCAACGTATACCTTCACTTGGCTTTCATCTCCACTAGCAGAAGAAGCTGATTTTTTTGTTACCTGGCAGGGTTCTTCATTTACAAGCACATAATCTCCGACTTTCAAGTCATCGACTTTAACCATTTCTCTTCCCATACTTGCACCTTTCTTCATTGTGTTAGGAAACTTCTTTAAAATCTTAGCGGAAAATC
>CAZSNS010000007.1:33581-49437 GCA_964608515.1 Hadarchaeota archaeon (SeqCode) | reverse complement strand
CCTCCCCTTTCCTGATCAGTTTTTTCAGGTTTGGAGATAGTTTTTCTTCATCTATATTGGTCATCTTCCCCGAAGGAGGCTTGCGAGTAGAGTTAAATAAGTTTTTTGAAAGATGTTTTTCAGAGAAAAGGGAAAAATAATTTTAGAAATTTTTTAAATAATCAATTTCGTTTTTGTCTAATTCTAGCTCTTTACTTATCTCGTCTTTTGATTTCGGATTATTTTTGATTATTGTGCTCAGATAAGGAAAGAAATTTTTTATCGCTTGATGAGAAGAGACGTGATATTCTCTCGAAATCTTATTTGCTAAACTATTTCTAACTTTCCTTTCTTTTTTACTTCTACCGTAAACTTTTCTTGAACTCGGATAACTGAAACGCCCTTTTCCAGGTTTTCCTTTTCTGGACAAGGCTATTCCAGCACTCATTAAATCCGTTGCATATCTCCAATAGTGATAGTCTTGTTTTCTCTGAGTTCGTCCAAGAAATATATCTGCTCTGGCTAATTTTTCATAAGCGTCCGCCAAGTCCGGGATGTTCCCCATCATTTTCGGCAGATTTTCTTCAATCCAATCTATCGTATCATCTGGCGATTCGTCGAAGTCCATCATAGCCTGTCGAGCTTCGTTAGCGTCTCGCGTTTTTTTCAACTTTCCTAATAATTTGAATATATCGTATTCTCGATCTCTTTCTTGAGTTTTAATGTCATCTTTCTTCACGATATCTTCTCCTTCCGCTATAGCTTGAAAATCGTTTATCGCAGAACGCAAGTCTCCATCCGCTCTATCCCCAAGTATTTGAAGGGCTTCCTCTTCAGCCTTTATCCCTTCCTTCTTAGCTATCCGGCGGAGGGCTTTAGCAATAGAACTTTGTCTTAATCTACGAAAATTAACCTCCTTAGATTTATTTCTAATACTTCTAGGAATATCATACCTATCATTACCAATCAATATCACTGGATTCTGAGTCTCATCCAAAAGTTTCGATATAGCCTTACTTCCACCCCGATCAGCATTACCATGAACGTTATCCGCCTCATCAAGAACAATCAACCTCTTGCCATCCTTGCCTGTCAAGGTGCCCATACTGGCAGCAGAACCGCCAATCCTCTCAATCTCTTTCTTAGTGCGCTTATTACTAGCGTTCATCTCAATAAGGTCCCAACCCATCTCCTCCGCCAAAGCATGAGCCGTAGTACTCTTACCAGTACCTGGAGGTCCGTAAAATAATAGCGCTTTATTTTCTGGATTCCCCTTGTCCCAATTCTTAGCCCATCTTCTAACATCTTTTAATGCCCGACCTTGCGCTGCTACATCTTTTAATTTTTTAGGTCTGTATTTTTCTGTCCAAGACTTCACCATATTTTCATTATATTGATAGTTTGGACTTGTCTTAACAGTTTTCGCGATTTTGGGGAAAGATTTTCAAGAATAATATCTGATAGAAAACTTGTAGATGAGTTTTTGGTGATGTGAGTGGTTAGTAGAAAGAAAATTAGTAAAACTATGGCTTATCTTTTACGTCACAATCCTTCAGGGATGGAAGTTTCAAAAGAAGGCTTTGTCGATTTTGATGAATTGTTAAAACGTTTGCGAGACCGATGGTCTGATTTGGATAGGGAGGATGTTGTTGAGGTTGTTGAGAGAGATCCTAAGGGCCGGTATGAGATAAGGGAGGGGGAAGTGAGAGCTAGGTATGGTCATTCTATTGATGTGGATCCGACGTTGGATAATGCTCAAGTTGATACTTTATATCATGGAACTACTCCAGAAGCTGCGGATAAGATTCTTGAGGAGGGGTTAAAATCGAAGGGGCGTCAAAAAGTTCACCTTTCTACTAGTATTGAGGGGGCTGTAAGGGTGGGAAAGCGTAGGGCGGATGATCCTATAATCCTGAGTATTGATGTAAATGGAGCTCGTGAAGAGGGGATACGAGTGGAGAGGGCTAGTGATAGAGTGTATGTTGCGGAGGAGATTCCTCCGGAATTTATCTTTGAAGAAGAGAGTTCCCGCTAAGGTTTTGAAGGGTAAATTGAAATTGTTTTAGTGAGTCTTTATTCTTCCCAAGAAATCGCATCTACAGGGCATCCATCTATGGCTTGTTGAATTGTTTTTTCGTCTGCACCCTCTGGGTCTTTTACGGAGGATTTTCCATCGTCTTCTATTTCGAAAACCTCAGGAGCAATACCTACGCAAACCATATGCCCTTGACATGTTTCTTTATCTACAACAGGTTTCTTCATAATTTCCCCATTTTTATTTTTCTTCTGAGATATTTAGGCATTTGTTTGAAACAGTTCGGAGTTGGAGGATTCAAGCAAAGGTTTAATTCCCTGATTTTTCATCTTTCAATATGGAATTTAAGGATTGAAAAGGGGGTGAAAATTTATGACTGAAGAATCCTGTGAAGATGATTTATTTTGCGGAGTTAATCTTCCCTCCACTGATGATCCGGAAGAGATGGACGCATTAGAGAAAAAACATGCGGTCGTGATTAATGCGCCGGACGAAGTGAAAGAGAACGAGCCTTTTGAAGTTGAAGTAAAAGTGGGAGAATACAAAGAACACCCGAATGAGCCAGGCCATTTCATAGAATGGATGGAGCTTTATTCAGGTGACACATTCATAGCGAGACTTTCTCTAACTCCTGAGAAAAGTCACTATATAATGAAAACGACAGTAAAGTTAGACCACGAACATCCACTAAAAGCATGGGCGAAGTGCAACCTGCATGGATTATGGGAAGGTTCCAAAGAAATAAAAGTAAAATAAAAACCTTTTATTTTCTCAAAATTTTTTTAAAACTAAATTTTTCATTTCTTTTTGCTACTGGAAGAAAAAATAGAATAAAAAATAAAAAAAGAAAAAGTTCGTCGCCGGTTTTTTATTATTAGTAGTAAGCTTTCATCTCTTGCTTAGCTTCTTCGCCGATTTCTTTGCCATACTTCTTTCCGAATTCTTCGTAAGTGTCAATTATCTCATCTGTAATTGAAGGACCAACCGATTTTAGAGCTTCCTCGAAGTTATCTTTTTGAACAATATCCGTTTCAATGTCTTCTCTTAGAGCAAGCATTCCAGCTTCTTTGCAAACTGCTGCGATATCGGCTCCGCTATAACCTTCCGTTTCGGCGGCGAGACTTTCTAAATCAACATCGTCAGCAAGAGGAGTTTCTCTAGTATGAATCTTGAATATCTCTTCTCTAGCTTCCTTATCAGGAGCTGAAACCATCATAACTCTATCAAACCGACCAGGTCGTAACAGAGCAGGATCGACAAGGTCAGGCCTGTTTGTGGCTCCTATGACTATCACATTTTCGAGGTCTTCCAGTCCGTCGATTTCGGTAAGCAGTTGGCTGATAACTCGTTCACCAACTTGTGAGCCAGAATCTCTTCTACCTCTTTTCGGGACCATAGCATCGATTTCGTCAAAGAATATCACTGTTGGAGCTGCTTGTCGAGCTTTCTTGAAAGTTTCTCTTACAGCCTTTTCTGACTCTCCAACCCATTTGGATAAAAGCTCTGGTCCTTTAATGGAAATGAAGTTTGAATCACTTTCAGTTGCAACGGATCTTGCCAGCATTGTTTTACCAGTTCCAGGCGGACCATAAAGCAAGATTCCATGAGGGGCCTCTATCCCAACATTTTCGAAAGCTTCGGGTCTTTTTAGTGGCCATTCTACTGCTTCTCTTAGTTGTTGTTTTGTTTCTTCTAGTCCTCCGATATCGTCCCAGTTTGTGTCGGGTACTTGTACTAGTACTTCTCTCATTGCGGATGGTTCTACTTGTTGTCTTGCGTCTTGGAAGTTGTTTTTTGTAACTTCTAGTTTTTCTAGGGTTTCTGATGGGATTCTTTTGTCCTCTAGTTTTATTTCGGGTAGTATTTCTCTTAGTGCGTTCATTGCTGCTTCTCGGGCTAGAGAAGCTAGATCTGCTCCTACGTATCCGTGAGTGTTGTCGGATAGTTCTTCTAGATCAACATCGTCTCCTAAAGGCATCCCTCGGGTGTGGATTTGCATAATTTCTTTCCGACCATCTCGATCAGGTACTCCGATTTCGATTTCACGATCGAAACGTCCAGGTCTTCTCAGCGCTGGATCGACTGCGTCAACTCGGTTTGTCGCTGCTATCACGATTACTTTTCCTCTTGCTTCAAGTCCGTCGAGAAGTGATAATAGTTGTGAGACGACTCTTTTTTCTACGTCTCCAGTTACTTCCTCTCTTTTCGAAGCGATAGCATCGATTTCGTCTATGAATATGATTGAAGGCGCATTTTTCTTAGCTTCTTCAAAAATATTTCTCAGTTTCTTTTCCGATTCTCCATAGAATTTGGACATTATCTCAGGTCCAGCAATTGATTGAAAATGAGCGTCAGACTCATTTGCGACTGCTTTCGCTGTCAAAGTTTTACCTGTTCCTGGTGGACCATGGAGTAGTACTCCTTTTGGAGGTTCTATTCCTAGCTGGTCGAAAAGTTCAGGATGTCTGAGCGGTAGTTCTACCATTTCCCGAACTCTTTGTATCTCTTTGTCGAGACCTCCAATATCTTCGTAAGTTATCGCTGGCGCTGCTGCCTCTTCGACTTCTGCGGGCTGTGAAGAAACGTTAACATCTGTATTTTTAGTCACAAGGACTAGGCCATCAGGCTTTATACTTGTGACCATGAAGCGTAATTCTCCAAGCCCGAATGAAGAGGAAGGTGACATTTCTTGAAACATTCCACCGAAAATTTGAGAAAAGATGTCTCCTTGTAATCCGGTCGGTGTGATCAAATCCCCTTTCGAAGCCGGTCTTCCGAGAAGACTTCGTTTCAGGGCTCTTCCACCACCTCGAATTTGGATGTTTTGTTCAGTTGGGGCGATAGTAATTCTGTCAGCTTCTTGTATTTTTGCTTCGCGAACCTTTACTTTTTCTCCGATTGAAGTCCCTGTGTTTTTTCTCTCTAAACCGTCAAGGCGAATGATGTCTAGGCCTTCGTCTTCTCGATAGCTTGATCTGACGATTGCTCCTGATGTTTTGTTTCCTTCGATTTCGATGATGTCTCCTTGTTTTATTCCTAGTTCATTCATTGCTTTTTTGCTTATTCTGGCGACACTTCTACCTACGTCTTGTTGTCTTCTTGCTTCGGCGACTGTTAGTTCTAATTCTTTTCTATCATTATTTTCTGCCATTTTTTCACCTTAGGTATTGCATTGTTTAGATTTACTTTTAAACTTTTTGTTGTATATACAACAACTCTATTATTCTTCCTTCACCCTAAACTTTTTCCACTTCAGGTGAGAATCATACTTTTTGAAAATTTCTTCAACTTTTTCAGCGTGTTTTTTATCGATTAATAAGGCGCTACGACTCACGAAGTCCCATACATCTTCTGGAAGTTCATCTAGGATGCCATCACTGTGCTTTTTTCCTGATTTTGTTTTGTAATCGTAACCTCTAAGCTCTCGATAAAAGAGTGTGGCTTTCGACCCTTTTGATTTGATATCCCATAGTAGGAGTATCTTTTTCATCTTTCTGTGTTGTTGTATATATAACAATAAATTTAAAATTTTACATGGAGTACAACTTTCCCGATTAGAATAGGTTGTATTTTCCAAAAATTTGACCGATTTCCTCTTTATCATAGGTCAAATAATTAAACGTTTGTTTCCTTCAATAATATGGTAACAAGATGAATTATAGAATATCAGTATCAAATCAGAAAGGGGGAGTAGGAAAGACCACTATATCTCTCCATTTAGCAGTTGCTCTTTCAAAGCGAGACAAAGATGTACTACTCGTGGATTTAGATCCTTCCGCCTATCTCTCAGCACATTTAGGTTTCGACAGAGAATACTACGACGAGAATAAAAACAGTCTAGCTTATCATCTAGTAGAAGGAACAAAAGAAGACCCGGAAAAAGCCATTATTGCCACCGATGAAGGGGTGGATTTGATACCGTCGAATTATGATATGAGAGGGGTGGAAGAGAGGCTAAGTTCCGAACGTAATCGAGAAATGAGATTGAACATGTTCCTAGATCAAGTTGATGAAGATTATGATTATACCCTAATCGACTCACCACCATCATTAGGAATACTTTATGATAATGCGATAATATCAGCCCGCAGAGTCATCATCCCAATAAAAGATGAAGACATGAGTGTAGTCTCAGTACATAGAGCACTAGACGAAATTGAGGAAATCGAAAACGCTTTCGGAATAAATGTAGAAATTCTCGCGATAGTACCCAATCTAGTTAGGCCTGACGGTGTGGCTACTAATACTTTGGAAGATTTGCGGAACAAGGAGGGTTTGAAGGAGTATTTAGCTCCTTTCGAGATTAGGCAAAGGGTGGCTATTAGGCGTGCTATGAAGAATAGGACGACCTTATATAATCATAAACCTTCTTGTGATCAAGTCGAAAACCTAATGAAGTTAGCTGATTTAGTCATATCCAAATGTGAGGGAGATTAGAAAATGGCAGAAGAAAAAGAAGAAAGTGATGAAGCCACGGAATTAGCCGATAGATTGGGAAGTAGATTCAAGAAAAAGAAGGAATCTGGCGAAGATGTTAGTAGACTTGGGGAAAGGTTGGCTCGTCGTGAGGAAGAACCGGAGTCGAAAGCTGAAGCGGTTGAGGAATCCTCCATTTCTACGGGGGATTTGAGTGAAGAAGCGGAGGACTTTTTTAATGAATTAGTGAGCTTATCAGAGAATTATCCGGAACTGGAGAATGTGAAAATAAGTGACCTCAAAAAAGTTCTTGCAGAGATTGGCATGAAGCATCCAGAAGAAGTGATTCAACAGCTCAAAAAGGACAAGCGGAGTATAGAAAGAAAAGAGATCAAGGACGAATACACAACTTATTAAAATTTAATATCTCTAAGAAGTTCGAATAGTAAATTCAAAAATCGAGTTCTTCCATCTGGTCACAACTTGGGGTTTGTATTTTAGCTAGAAAGATCTTTAGTTTTTGTCGGCTTCTACGTGTATACGTAGTCTAAAGAATTAGTAGGCAACTTTTAGGAAAAAATCAAAAACTATTTTATGAAAAATAGTGATTTAAAGTAAGATTTCTTTGTTTTTCGTCAAATCTTTTATTTCGTTTATTTTGATTTTTTGTTCGGAATAGGTGTATAGAGAGTTTTCTATGTACTGAGATCTTCTGATTGAATATGATGAGTTATGATAGTGAATGTTCTTGGAGAATGGTTCTCTGTTATCGAGATGGGTTATTCTTCCCTTTAATTTAAGCCCATTGTTTTGACTTATTTTAAACACATACAGTCCTTGCCAAGTGTATTCCCCTCTGGTATATTCGGGAACTTCGCTAGCGTATTTCTCCTCTTTTATTTCGGCAAGTTTTATGGGGAGTGCTAGCAGGTTTTTATTCTTACTAAGTAAGAAAGCTTTATGATCTCTTAAAGCAGGAGATTCTGTTCCTCTATCCCCTATCACAAATTTTGAAACCTGTTTGGGATTATTTAAATCAGAAATATCAAATAAGGAAATTTTTACCCCTTGATACCAAGCAAAATCTCCTTCCTCTGCGGCTACAGTGCTTTTTCCAATCCCTATCAGATAGTTTTCTTCGAATGGGTGAAGATAGTTAGAATATCCCGTTATTTTCAACTTTCCAAGAACTTCCGGTTCTTGAGGATTTTTCAAATCTATTACAAACAGAGGATCGACTTTCTTAAAAGTGACAAGATAAGCTTTGTCCCCCATGAACCTGGCCGAGTATATCTTCTCTCCAGGAGCTAAATCTTCAACTTTTCCTACAACCTCAAGGTTATCGTTAAGTACATACATGTTATTTTTCGCAGCGTCTTCGTCAGAGGTTCGGTTTACGTGCCCAGTAGTTGTTGCAATTCGGAAATAACCTTTGTACTCACTCATCGAGAACTGGTTCAAAATCCTTCCGGGAACCTCGCCCCTGGTTACATAATTGATTTCCCCGTTCTTTATCGTAATTTTGTGAATAGTAGACTTATCCAATTCGTACTTAAAGTCTTCAACAATCTCAGAAGTTCTCTCCCGAACCTTTCCTAAAAACTCCCTCCTATCAGTCTCATTCAAAGACTCAAGATAACCCTTCAATACATTCTGAATTCTCAAAAATCTCTTAGCCTTCGAAAGATCGGAACCATTAAACTCCTCCACCAAACTCTTCACACCCGAAGGAAGAACCGGACTCACAGCCTCCTCTAAAATCTCCTCCCTAAAATCCAATCCCGGCCTAGTTTTATTAGTGATGTAAATATTCTTTCTCGAAACATACAAATTCTGAGCTCTACCCATCAGATAAGTTTCTTCCGTCAGGTTCATTTTTTCTAAATCGAAGCCTAGAATGGTTGTGTATTTGTATGAGCGGGAGAGTGGTTTGAAGTGTTTTATTTGAGTGGGTTGTATTGTTTTTGTTTGGTGGTTTGTCGTGATTTGGGGGAGTTGTATTTTTTCGGGGTTGATTGGTTCGGTGAGTATTAAGTATACTCGTTTGTTTATCATTCTTGAGTCGAAGTAAATTCCGGTTGATTCTATGCGTTTTATTCGATTGGGGTCGTTTCTTTGGGAAATATTATAGATTTCGATAATTGTTTTTCTTTCGGAATTTGTTTTCCAATAATACTCGCCTTTTTTACTGATTGTAATAAGTTTGTCAGAATTGACGAACAGGTGTTTGGGTGTTGTATTGAGTTTTATTTTGGAAGAGATATGTGCTTTTTTTGGAGGATGGGCTTTGGCAATTATAACATTTTCTCCAGAGATAGCGTATATGTATTCGCCATCATTTTTTATTATATCCGCTTCATCTACTCCTTTTACTTGTACGTTTGTTGAGGAATGTTCATTGCTTTTCGAATCTGTTTCTTTATTCGTCGGGGCTGGTGTTTGGTAGGAAACTGGGCTTTTTTGAGTTTCGCTATAGGCTTCGGCAGGTGCGTCACTATTTACGGTTAGTTTGATATTGTTTCTCCATAGTGTATGTCTGCCCATGGGAATGTTTCTGATTCCGAAGATAGATGGATTGTTGGTTCCAGCTTTGATGAATCTTTCTAGTTCTTTGTAGTTTGAAAATGTTTCCAGTTTTTCATTGGATTTTTGGTCATGGTTTGGATTTGCGTGGCTAATTATTACCGTTCCTACGGCAAGTAGGAGGATCAACGAGGGCACGATTATTGTGAATATTCCGTTTTGTTCGGTAGGTTTATCTTTCATAATTTACTTACCAAAATAATGAGTCCCGTTCCGATTACTTAAATTAAGTTTCAAGGCTGAAACTAAGTTTATATAAAATTACAGATTTGAAATTTAACTAAGAGGAAAGTACGAATGGAAAAGAAAAATATAATCATAATTATCATTATTTTTGTAGCTATTAGTTTCGGATCTTATCTCGCTTTTCAACAATTTTTAGGTGATGAAGAAGATTCTGTTACTACTGAAAGAATTGAACTTGAAAATTATGCCAACCAAGTGAAAGTAGATAACAAAAAATTTGCCGTTTTAAACACAAAAACATCAGCTAGCGAAAATGTGGTAGAACTAATGATAGACACTACCAAAACTAAGTGGGTTATTGATAGTTATTCTGAAACTGAAACAGGTAACCAACTTACTAACACTGACGAGAAACCAGCATCAAAGGCAGGGCAAGGAAGTTTGGCAGTTCCTAAAGAAGCATATGAAACTGCGAAACAAACTTCTGACTCCGTTATAATTGTTAAAGAAAGGACGACGAGTACAAAAACTCCCCCGTATTGGATGTTTTCAATATCCATCGGCGTTATTATAAGCGCTATACTTGGGGCTGGTCTTCTAACGAAACAAGAACTCAGAGGAACCGCCACCAGCAAACTTCTAGAAGAGGGTCTAGAGAAACTAACAGTTCGGGATGTGGAAATATTTAGCCAAATAATGAGGATGGAAGAATTCACCATACCTGAACTCATGCGAAAAACAGAAACATCAAAAGTCACCACTTGGAGAACGGTGAAAAAATTAGTAGAGGAAGGACTCGTGGAAGAAACTGACGAAAAGAAACCCCCATCTCGAGGACTTGGAGGAAGAGGAAAACCAAGTAAAGTTTACAAATTTAAAGAATAAATCTCTCAAAACTATTTTCTATCTTCACAATAATCCTCATACTCACTCTCTAAAACTTTAGCAAAAGCATCCTCTTTCCCCTCAGGAATATCAACCCACTCACCTACAATAGATAATAACCTATCCCCATCCAAACTATCGAAACCAAACCTATCAAAATAAATCTCAAAAACCTCATCAAGTCCCTTAACTATTACCTTCTCACCATCTACAACAATTTCCCTCTCACTGGTAAAATCAGGCCCACAACACCCAGTACCTAAAATCTGTTTTGGTCGGGGCTCTTTTTCTTTGTCGGGCATTGTTTCACTGATTATTTTTATATTTGGTATTATTGGTAAAACTTCTAGATTATCAAATAACTATTCTTTTGTTTCTGCCGAAATTTTGATCTGGATATTTGGGGTTTTGAGAGTACATTTTGATTGCACCGGATTTTTTCTTTAATAGTGGGTTTCTGGGAAGTGAGGTTTAGAGAGCGTTAAGATTCAAGACAGGTTCACTATGTTAGACAGAAAAATTATAATTACTCTAGTAATGATTGTTCTCATAATCACTGCAGTAGGTTGCTATTTTTACCAATTCAATCAAAATTCTGGGAACTCACCAAATTACGAATTGATAGCCACGGTAACGAGGGTAATTGATGGTGACACAATTGAAGTGGAGATTATAGAAGAAGTCCAGCCTCGTAAAAACATAGATACGGGTCTGGAGAAGGTAAGATTGGCTTGCATTGATACGGAAGAATTGAGTAGGTCCGAAGCTGTCGACAAGCATGAAGAACTTGAAAATATTAGCAATAAGGCTTACAAGAAAACTAAATACTACGAAAAAGCTCTGAAAGCTAAAAATATTCTAGAATCTTTACTCTCAGAGGGAAGGAAGATCTATCTTGATTTAGATGATTTAGCTTATGGGCAGGGGCAATGTAGGGGTTATTATGGAAGGCTGATAGCAGTGGTATTTACGAAAGATAATGATGGTTGGACTAATATAAATGCCAAGATGGTGGAAGAACAATATTCTTCTAATTCAGGTTCTCGATATCCTCTTAGCTTGAAATACAAGTCTGAATTTTCACCTTATGATTGGTTAGATCCGGACTATCAATACCTAAACTAAGTTAAGGCTCCGATCAAGAACGCAATCAAGCCAAGACCCATTGCTACTTTGTATAGAAATGAAGTTTTACCAGCGCTTTCTCGAGTTTGATCTTTTCCGATAAGGATCATTCCTATGATGAAAACCCCTACTGAAATCAGAACTGTGTAAATGTAAAATCTTCCAAAGATTCCTAAAATAAAGGGTAAAGGCGTAATACCGACTGCAGTCCCGGTAAAAATAATAGCTAAAAACGCAGCTTTTTGTTTTCCATATTTCAACGGAAAAGATTTTGAATCAACCTTCGAATCACCCACCATATCCTCAATATCCTTAATCAACTCCCTCCCAACTGTAGAAAATCCAGCCATTACTGCTAAAATCCCTACAGCTCCTAACTTGCCAACTGCAAAACCTCCGAATAAAAATGTCGAACCAACCAGATAACCTATTACAATATTTCCAGGTAAACCCTCCCGCTTCAAACTGTTTGCATAAAAAACCAACATACTGGAATTGAAAATAGCTAAGAGTAAACAAGGAATTTCCAAGGTTAGGGCTGCAAAGATGATACCTAATCCGAATAAAAAACCTGTGATCTTAAAGGCTTGAGATGGTTTGATATCCCCTCTTGGAATTGGTCTATCTGGCTTGTTTATTGCGTCTATCTTCCGGTCGACATAGTCGTTTATTGCATTCCCCCCTCCGCTAATGAGGGTAGCGGCTGCGAATGCAAAAATTATTCTGAATGGGGGTAGTCCTTTTAGTGCTACTAGTGCTCCAATTATCGCTCCAATTCCTGCGAAGAGGCAGTTGATAGGTCTTATGAGTTTCAATCCGGCAATTGTTGTTTTCATTTTTTGTCTCTTGGTTTAGAAGTGGGTTTGTCCTTACGGGGTTTTAGGTTTCTTTTTATTTTCTCTTTTTGTCTTTAAGAAAAATTTAAAATGTATTTTCACCAAATGTTATATGAATCATTTCACCATTGGTGAGTATAATGATTAGGAAAACCATATCCTTTGACGAAGAAATTTATAAAAGAATAAAAGAGATCCAAGGAGAATTCATCGAAAGCGCCGGAGAATTCGACGATATGAGCTTTACAACAGCAGTAAACATGCTGGTCCTAGGTGGTCTCGTTTTCGCTCCGGACCAAGACGATGAAAGATGGGAAGTTATAACGGATTTCCTAGAAGAAAAGATTTTCGATTTAGATAGAAGATCCCTAGGCGACCGATACACGGACATTTTACTTGGAAAAAGCGTACAAGAAGAGTAAAGAAAGTAATAAATAGCCTAGTGGTTTGAAATCCTTGGAAGCAGATGTATTCTTGTCCTAGAACCACAGATTTCTAACCAGGAAGCTCTCATTGATTATATTCGAGAAAATTCGGTGATTAATAATATTTACTCCTTTTGTAGCTAGGCATTCGTATTCCTATGAAAATTTTCCCTTATTGTTTATTTTCCACTAATTTTTATCTAAAATTTTTTAAGAAGTTTATCTTACAGTATAGAATTCTTCTGGTCTCCATCTGAGAATCGGAACTGATTCTATTACTGGTTTTGTTAATTCGTATTTCCATGTAGCTGGTTTCTCTTTCCTGCTTTTTGTGTTGCTTCTTTTTGGACTGTAATTGAAAATTAAGAGATTATTTTTGACGAGTTCTTCTCTAATCTCTTTAAACTCATCTAATGTCAGATTAACCTCTTTATTTTCTAACTCTTCTCTAACTTGTTCTTCTTCGTTTGATGCTTTGATGTATTTTTCAGTTCCGTGCATCCATTTTACAAACTCTTTAACTTCTTTTTCTTCGATTCTTTCTTTTATTTCAGGTTCTGAAGGTTCTGAGAATGGAATATCGAGCTTGCTTGAATCTCTAACTAGGTTTTTTAGTAAGTCTAAACTATAGTGCGGAGCCACATAGTTCCAAAAACTGCGACCTTCATCGCTTGTTTGTTTTTTATAAACCAAACCTGCTTCCACGAGATTATCTATGTCGACTTTTCCCTCATTGTAGATTTTCCAAGTTCTTTCTAAACCTTTTTTAGGAATGTGAGTCCGAGATTTGCCGAAATCGTCTCTCACAAATAGAGAGAGAAGATTTATTCCCTCTTTTACTGTTTCTGAAGATCTGCTTATTAGGTCTCTTGCATGTTCTTTTAGCATGTTGAGTTCTTCTTTCGCGATAATTGTCCTGATTGCTTCTCCAACTTGTAGGTTTTCTTCGATTTTTTTGCTCATATCGGTAATTTCGGATACTTCTAGTTCTGCTTGTACATTGTCTACCACTATATCCGTATCTTCTTCGAAAATTAGATCTGCAGTTTCTCTGACATTGTCTTTTGACACGCTATTGGCGAATATGTCTAATATCCATAGTTTATTTATATCGGTACTGAAATCTTCAACAATTTTTTCTATTTTACGCAACACTGAAGGTTGTCCCAATTTCTCTTTTTCCTTCTTTTTTACATATTCTGACCATTTTCCCGTTTCTGCTTCTGCATCTTTCGGTAAATTTATATTTTTAATAATTATCCCCCCTTGGCTGGATTTATGAAAGTTATTACTAATAATATTTATGTACACGTATGTACACGTATGAACGAAATAATAAAAATAATAAATATTATACTTTTGAAGGTTTTCAACCTCTCCTAAATCAAGACATTAAAAACGTACCTTTTTAAACCCCTAACAGTATAGAGGGTAAACTAAGGATTAAAAAGAATGAAAAACTTTATGCCTTTACTTGGAAACGCTCAAAAAATAAACTTGCTTAAAAGGGAAAATAATGGATTGGGATAAAATAGACCCTCAGGACACAAATGTCATAATGCACGTCTATCGTGGGGAAGTGCAACGAATAAATACATGGAGAAAACGCATGGATCGCTCAACTAACTGGGCCGTAGTTATTACTGTCGGTGTACTAACATTTGCGCTCTCTAACTCCAGCGCACCCCACTGGACACTTCTACCAGGTCTCTTCTTAGCTTATATGCTATTGTTTACTGAAGCAAGACGTTATAGACACTTTGATGCATGGAGGGGTAGAGTCAGAGCTTTAGAAGAAGTGTTTTTGGCTAAGTTTTTCGATCCTAGTGTGGAAGTTGATGAGGGATGGCAAGAGGTATTGTCTAGAGATTTGAGAAAACCTCAATATAAGATAACTTGGGAAGAGGCGGTTCTAAGAAGATTGAAAAGGATTTACATTTGGTTAATCTTAATTTTCGTAAGTGCGTGGATAGGGAAAATCTATATACACCCCACTAGAACTACTACTATCGCTGGATTTTTCGATAATATAGCCGGTCCAATGGGAACTTCTGTAGGAATAGTCATATTTTGTGTGATAATAGGGACGGTATTGGGTTCTATACTTTATTTCTTCCTTTCCGCGCCTGAGAGGGAAGCGAAAGGTAAAATTAGACCTGAGGATTCTACAGATTTTTGTCCAGAGGATTATTTAAATGAGTCCGAATAAAACTCTCAATTTTGATTTCTAATTTCTTCTCTCAAGAGTTAGTAAGTTTCAGATTTGTTACAAAATTTAATTCATCCTCCTTAGAATAACTAGTTAAAGGAGAACAAAATGGTTCGAAAAACTCTAGGAATATTCTCAATTTGCATACTTGTTGCAGGTCTGTTAAGCGGCTTGTATATCACCCAAGGGACGGAAGGAGAAATAAATAATCCCAACCAAATAACTGAAAATAAAAGTAAATCAATCGCAAAAAACTTTCTCGAAAACTCACCGACCTATAAATTTGACGGATACAATCTAAAATGCATAGAAAATATCCAACCTGAAACAGATAACTGCAAAAAATGCTGGACCTTTCTATTTGAATATACATCCAAACATGCAGGATATGGAAACCGAAGCGGAAAAATGGTAGCCCAGGTCATCACACCTCATGAAGTACGCATCACAGTGGAAAATGGGGAAGTAACATCAGCTACTTTGGACCAGAAATGGGATGTCATAAATCAGAAAATGTTGGAAACTTGAAAATAGAAACCCCTATCCTCCTTTTTATTTTTAAACTAACTAAATTCTCATTTTTTGGCAAAGACTTTCTAGACATTCCTATTCTCATTAGGATGTTTTCCGATTGGACAAATCTAGATGGTCTTTTTCTATAGCTACTAACTCTGTAAATACTTCCTCTACTTCCGGGGATTCTGCATCATGTGAGAACTGAGAATAAGACTGTATCGCTCTATTTTCTCGCTCATGTGCTTCCTTATAATTCTCTATCGCGTCCGAAGAACACTCTTCATAGCTAGGTATCTCCTCTTCAGGAACATCTATAATTTCAGCAAGTAATTCTGCATGTTCCGCTTCCACCTTTCTCAATCTTTTGAATACTGCCGCTTCAAGTTCGTCTTCGCTATTGTTATAAGCACAGTCGTAAAATTTGGCGTTATCTATTTCGAGTTCTATTGCTTTTTTGATATTTTCTCGAGATTCTTCAGAAACATCATCCGGCATCAGTCTTTCGAAATCCTCAAGCTTTTTTAGATACTCTTCATGAGCGCCGCAATACGGACAATTCTCAGGTTTTGAATTACCCAGATAGGTTTCTCCACAAAGTTCGCATCTAAAAGCTGTAAACATTTAAAACACTCCGTTGAGTTTTTATTGTATGTCCTAGTTT
>CAZSNS010000007.1:3471-33571 GCA_964608515.1 Hadarchaeota archaeon (SeqCode) | reverse complement strand
AAAAAGCTCATTCATCTTCTTCATAGATTGAAGGTCTAGCGATAAGTATCGAACTTGGACTTTCGTGCATAACGTCTTCTGTGACACTTCCGAAGAAAAATTTCCCAATCCTTCCCTTTACACTCCGGTCATGAAGCGTTCCTGAACCCATAACTATGAGATCAGCATCCAACTCGTCAGCAGTCTCCGCTATCTCCTTGTCAATCTCTTTTCCCGATCTTTCTTTTATCAAAGTTTCAACGTCGGTAATCCCGTTTTTCTCGGCCATTTCTTTGACTTCGTCAAACTCTTCTTCAACCCTTTTTTTCTCTGACTCGAATTCTTCATTAGCATCGTCAGGGATATTGGACCCTTCTTCTAAAATATGCATCAAAATCAGTTTTGGAAAACCTTCGACTTGACAACTGCTGGCGATATCTAGAGCGTTTTGAATACCAACTTGGGTATTATCCCATTTTATAGAGTCTATAGGAACTAGAATTTTGTCAAAACCCATTCTCGGTCTCGAAATCAAAACTGAACAAGGAGTTCCATGAGTAACCTCCTCGGTAACGCTTCCATAAAAGAATTTTTGAACCTTACCTGCAGCACTCTTATCGTGCAATTTTCCAGAACCCATAACGATCATATCAACTTTTTCTTCTTTAGCGGTCTGAATAATCTCATTTGCTGGAGTTCCAGATTTTGAAAGAGTTGTAATGTTTCCTAACCCTCTCTCTTCGGCCATTTCTTTTATTATTTTGAATTCTTCTTCGATTTCTTTCTTTTTTAACTCCATAATTCTTTCTCTTTCGGATATGGGAACCCCGGACTTCGTATTGAAAATATGTAAGAATACTAATTCCATCTCTCCCTCTACTGTACAACCTTCGGCGAAAGTCATGGCTGCTTTAACTGCTCTGAGGGTGTTATTCCATTCGATTGAATCGATTGGCACTAGGAGTTTTCTAAGCATGAACTTCACAACTTGTCTTTTTTGTTTGATTGGTAAAAATTGTCCGGCTTTTGGTTTTTAGGTTTCTTTTAATACTCTCCATAGGATGGTGGGGGTGATGAGGGTTGTGACTATTACCATTATGACGATAGCTGATAACATGGTTGATCCGAAGACGTTGTTACTTACTCCGAAACTGGCGATGATGAGAGCCACTTCTGCTCTGGGAACCATGGCCACTCCGGTAGCTATTGATTCTTCGTTCGTAAAGTTAGAAACTCTAGCTGCTAGACCGGAGCCTAGAATTTTGCCGGCTATAGCAAAACTTACTAGAATAACTGAAAAGAGTCCTATTGACGTAACCGTGCTAATATCGAACTTCATACCTACGGTTACGAAAAATATAGGAATGAAAAAACCTCTTCCGATCAATGTAACAGATTCCGACAACTTTGGTGCATAATCTGTTTGACCAGTCACAAGACCTGCCACGAAGGCTCCTATTATTCCTGCTAGTCCCATTTGTTCTGTTATCATTGCAAAGGCTAATAGTATTACGAGTCCTCCGAGTAGAAGGTTTTCTTTTTCGATTTGGATTCTTTTGGCAAGTTCTTTAATCGCTTTAATTCCGACAGTTAGTGAGAGTACGAAAAAGAGTATTGAAAATATTATCAAGTAAAGAGTGTCTGCAATTTGGAAAGCACCTGTGGTAGCTAATCCGAATACTGCGGTCATCATTATTACACCTATGACGTCATCCATAATGGCAGAATCTATGATTAATGCTCCTAAATCAGTTTGAAGATATCCAGTTTCATGTAGTATCGATGCGCTTAAACCGACAGAGGTCGCTACTAGGCTTGCTCCTAGGAAGAGTGATTCGATATTGGAGAATCCGAAACTTGTTCCTAGAAAATATCCTAGTCCGAATGGTAGAGCTACACCGCCAAGCGCAACTCCGCTTGCTGGTAGTGCGGATTCTTTGAATCTTTCAAAGTCTAAATCCAGTCCAGTTAGATATAATAGAAGTAAAATACCTATTCTTGCCACATCTGATACGGGATCTTTTGCTCCAGGTGCTAGGACTATAATATTTCCAAGGATTATTCCGAATATCAGTTCTCCTAAAATTTCAGGCTGATCTAGTTTTAGTGATAAAAGCCGCCCTCCTGCAGCTGCAAGGAGAATAAGTAATAATGCTGGTATGAAGGTGAGAGTTATTGACATATGACCAAATATTTTGAATAGGGCATGTGGAATAAATATTTTTTTAAATAGTGTGTTGAGTGAATATTTTCCAATTCTATTGTCTTACTAAACTTTGGTTTTTCGTAATTATGATGGTGTTTCCTTTACTTTCAGTGACCCCACCCCTCTTTCCTTAAAAAGTCTAATCGAGCTTCAAAAATGGAGGTTGAACGAATGATTCCGGCAGGGGATTCCATCTCCCTAACCGACCACAAACACTTAGAAAATAAAATAGGAAGAATAGCTGAAAAAATCAAAGACCAAGGAGAAAAAAGACAAATTCTCGCCGAACTATTAAAACAAGTAAAAAACGAAATCCAAACCCCAATAGAAAAAGAACACAACGGACCGATAGAAGAAAAACTAGTTTATCCAGTTGAAGAAAAATCCTTAGAAGACCTAGAAATCGTAGGGGTAGATGGGGGAGTTTTAAGCAAACCATTACACGGTCTTGATCTAATCCTAGTCAGAGCAGTCGCCGCGATATTTCGATACGAAAACGGCGAATTGAAAGAAGCTGATTATCATCCGAGCGAAGTACCAGCACCCAAACTAGTAAACGTTCACGAGCCTTTAGATTCTCGAGAGCTCGATGTACTAACTGGGATAAAAAGACAACTTACAGAACTTGAGAGAGCTAGAGAATCTCTAGAAAATAGAGATGTAGACGTTCTAATGCTAGACGGATCAATAGTCCCACAATACTCAAAACACACTTCTAAAGAAAAAACTAAAGACCTCTATAAAAAACTCATAGAAGCATTCACAAACCTTTACAAAAAATGCACCCGAGAAGAAATCCTATTACTAGGAGCAGTTGAAGACAGTCGAAGCACCAGACTGGCTAACATATTTCGAAAAGAAATATTTCCAAACGTCTTAGAAAACGCAAACCTCTCAAGAGAAGAAATAGACTCCTTCAACAAAAACAAAGACGTAATAATGGACTCCCGAGACACAGCATTTCTAGACTACCTACTAGACGCGGGAGAAAGAAGCTTCACCTTCAAATACTCAACCTATCCAGCAAACCTGCTAAAAGATTTAGAACCTTGGAACAAAAGAATATGCGCATTCTATGTAAAACCAGTACCATACGACCGACCGACCCGGGTCGAATTCATAACAAACCCAAAAAACACCAAAAAAACAATCAATAAAGCAGCCGCCCTAGTCAACTCACTATCCGCCTCACACGATGCTTGCGCACTACCCTCAGTACTGATCGAAGCAGACGCAAGAGCAAAACTATCACAAGAAGAAATATCAATCCTACGAGACAGCATAGCAGACCAACTAGAACCATCCACAATGCTAGACCTCAGAAGAGAAAGGAGGCCGTTTTAATGAGCGGGGAAGTTGGGACGGTTATTTGTACTCCTGATGGTCCTTCTTCCGGTGATTTTTCGTTTGTGGTTACGAATAATAATGATGGTATTCCGGTTAGGCGGGGTCAGTTTGTGGAGTTGGAGTCTGAGGAGGGGATGGTTATTGCTCAGGTTCAGAATGTTAAGAAGACTAATCGTTATTTTATGCGTCCTGAATCAGTTAAGGAGTATGAGAAGGGTAAGGAGTCGTTGACTTCGATTTTTCCAGCTGGGCGATGGGAATATATTGTGGCTGAGGCTAAGGCTTCGGGTATTCAGTCGGATGATGGTTTGAAGCAGGTTAGTTTTCCGGTTTCTCCTGGCGATAAAGTGTTTGAGGTGGGTAAGGATTCACTTTCTGATTTTCTCGGTATTGATGGTGATGGTGGTGTAGATCTTGGGGAGATTCGTTATCATGATCTTAGAGCTGAGCTGGATTTGACTAAACTTTTGCGAAAACATGTTGCGATATTGGCGATGAGTGGTGCTGGTAAAAGTTATAGCGCTTCTGTACTTATCGAGGAATTACTTGAAAGGGATAGGGAAAAAGGTAGAGTTGCTTCGATTGTTGTGGATGTGCATGGGGAATACACATCTTTTGGGAATTCCAACGGGTCGAGCGGGAAGGATTATTCGGACAACGTTTCGGTGATTAGAGGGGAGAACATAAAAATTGGAGTTCCAAACCTTTCTCCATACAGATTCAAAGAGTTCGCCCCTGACATGTCTAGCAGTCAAGCGAGAGAGCTAGGCAGAGTTTTGAGTCAGTTAAAATCCGAAATGAGGAACGGCAAAGGAAGATTCGATTTGGACGATGTGATAACGAGAGTGGAAGAAAACGGAGAATCAAACAAACAACTCAGAAGAGCCCTCCTTGACAGATTATACGACTTGAAATCTCTTGGAATATTTGGTAAGAATGATTACCCTACTTGGAAAGAACTCGTAAAACCTGGAAAAGCTTCAATCCTAGACCTGAGTAGAGTATTTAGTCTCAGAGAAAAAAGAGTGATACTAACCTACTTCGCTCGAAAATTATTCAACAAGCGAAAATCTGGACAAGCACCGCCTTTCGCAATGCTATTGGAAGAAGCTCACCAATTTGCACCTTCGCAAAGATCAGCGATCTCAAGCGGGATTCTAAAAACGATAGCTCGAGAGGGTAGAAAATTTTACGCATCGCTAGTACTTATCAGTCAAAGACCTGTCAGACTTTCCACAACAGTACTTTCCCAAGCCAATACCAACATCATTCTCAGAGTGACGAACCCTTACGACCTTGACCATATAAAGAAATCTTCCGAACGGATCACAAAAGATACCGCGGATATAATATCATCACTACCGGTAGGACAAGCTCTGGTTGTGGGAGAAGCAGTGAATCATCCAGTTTTCGTAAACGTGAGGGAGAGGAAATCGAAAGAAGCTGAACACGAAGCAGGTTTAGAAGAAGTAGCTAAAAAATACGAAGAAGGCGAAGAACAAGAAATGGAAGACGTAAAAGCCTTCATGTAAAAAGCACTCATTTGAGATTTTTGAAAGGTTTCTGCAGTGATAATTTTCGAAGAATTTGTTTTATAAGATAGTATTTTAAACTCAATAAGAGCGGGGGGTTCGAGGTTTTTTATGAACCCTATAAGTCAGAATAAAAATAATGCATCGGGAAAAACCGGGTTAACCTCTAGAAAGAAAGCAATAGTAATAATAACAATCATATTACTAGTCGGGATAATAGCCTTTTCTTGGAACTATCTCCCATACTTGAAAAATTCACATACGGGTAATCAAGGGTCATTTGAGAATAGTCAATATGAGAATGAATCTGATGAGACTGTCCTTAAATATAAGTTCTCCTTTGAATATCTGGATTCAAAAGATGATGGTCCGGTAGAGAAAGTTTTGTTTTTGGTTTTTCCTTGTCCTAAATTAGATAATAAAGTAATATTAGAAACTGAGAATATGGAGATTGATCAAAATCCAAGATTAGAGAATATTAAGTATAGTCTTTGGACAGAGTACGAAAATGAGGGGGAAAATATTCATCAGCTCGAAATAGAAAATAATAATATTGTTGAATTAGTTAAACCTAGGAATAATTCTCCTTCTATTCATAAACCGTGGCTACAAAATACTTCTCATGGAATTAAAGTTTGGTTTCAGTTTAGCATGGCTCCTGAAGCACATGCATTTTATCAGGGGGAGAAGGCAAAGGGAGTAGCTACGTTTAAGGTTCCCAAAGAAAAAGTTGATGAAGTGAATCTTAAAGACAACTTTGGCGGTGTTTTCTTCGGTGCAAATGCGTATAATATGGATGGATATAGACCTATTCACTATCAAGTAGATTTATCAATTTATAGGAGAGTTGACGGGGATTTAAAGACAATCAAAAAATTTAGTGCAACCGCCGAGAATTTGTCAAGGTACACTTGGATAAAATTAAATTAAAAATCGGAAATTTTTACCATCCGTCTTCTCTTGAAAGTTTGAAGTTTTTATGAGCTAATCCTGTTTTCTTGGTCGAATCTTTAGCTGTTGATTTTTTAGGGATATGTCCATTAGCATCTGCGGTTAGTTTCATTGTCCAGTTTTTGGTTTGGTAGGTGTATTGGTCGTGTTCGTATCGTGTGTTGTTTGTCCATGTTGAGTTGCCGTTGAAGTTTTGTCTTTTTACGTGTACTTTGGCGTGGTCTGAGTCGTGATGGAGTCTGTCGTTGGTTTTTGAGTCTCGGAGGACCCCTGTTACTCCTATTTTGTGTTTTTGTTTTCCGGATTTTGGGTTTCCTTTTTGGTCGGGTTTTTTATCGGTGACTGTTTCGTTGATTTTTTTCTTTTTCTTTTCTGGTTTTGGTGGTGTTTTTAGTTTTAGGTTGTATTGTTTTGTTTGGACTTTTCTTCCGTTTTTGTCGTAGGCTTTGATTGAAATGTTTTGTTGTGAGTTTTTGGTTTTGTTTGAGGGGTTTATTGTGAGTTTGGTTGAGGCTGGTGAGTTTGGGGTTAGTGTGTTTTTTCCGGTTCTTGTTTGGATATTTCTTCCGCTTAGGGTTTGGAGGTTTATTTCATTTTCGTAACCGTTTCTTGGTGTTGCTTTTATTTGGATTTCCTTGTTTTTCCATTTCTGGAGTTTGTGGTTTGTGATTTCGTAGGTTTTGGTGCGCCAGCGTGTGTATTTTTCTTTTTTATAGACTGGGATTTTGTATTTTCCTGATTCGAGCAAAAACTCATAATTTTGAGGGACTTCTACGTAATAAGTATCTCCATAAATGGATTTGCTTATTCTATGAGTTCGCCAGTTTGTGAATCCTTGGAAGTATTGAAATCCATACTCGAAATCTTGTTGAGAGTTGGGTTCCATATCTCTGTGAGTGACTCTTCCGTTCGCATTATATCTACAATAATTCAGCCACCATTCTTCGTTCCGAGATTCAAGCATTTCTAAAGTTCTATCGCTGTATGTTCTTAAATGGTCGCGAGTTAAGGATAAGGAGTGAAAGGTATCACCTGTCCACGTGATATAGCTCGGTTTGTATTCGTAGTGATCCACTACTTTTCTCGTGTCAGTGAAACTTTCGGTTTCTTTTTTTGTGTACTTGTTTTTATTCCATTCTCTGGTCATTTTTCCTGTTTTTTCGGGTAAGTTTAGATCGAATGGGTGATAGTTTAATTTTATTAGGACGTTTTCTTGTTCGCTGTACTGGATAGTGCCTGTAATTCTTTTGTTATCATAAGCAGTTGCGTTTGCTTCAAGGAAAAAGTGGTGTAGTCCTGGCTCCAGTGAGGTTGGTAGGGCGGTTCGAAAATAACCTTCATTGTCCGTTTTCATTGATAGTGGAACTATTTTTGAGTGCGCTTCCCCTTTCAAACTCGTATTTTCGATTTTTTCTCCTGTTTCGCTGTCTATAACAATACCTTCAAGTATTGTAGTGCTAAAGTTTTCTACCTGAGTTTGGTAAACAACATATTCTCTTTCACTAGATTTTTCCCCGGCGGTCTGCGCTTGTGGGATTAACAAAAGGAAGATTATTATTAAAACAGTTATCGTTTTTTGTTTGCGGATTTTGCCCTCCCCCTTTGCGATATAAAACTTTATGTCATGTCTTTTTCAAATTTGACTGGGAGCAGTTATTTTTAAATTTTTTCAGTTTGAGTTCTGTTTTTGGGAATTTTCTGATTTTTTCAGATCGGATGGGGTGGCTATTAGTAGTGTGGTTCTCTCGCAGATTTGTTTCATCGTTTCCGGAGGTAAGATATTTTGTTCATAGTATTCTTTCAGATCGGGTAGGATGTCCCAGGCTAGATAATGAAATTTGAGATGTCCGGGATTGGCTTGTTTTTGACTTTTTTCTTTTATCGTTTCACTCGTTTTTTTCACGGTTTCTCTGTATTCGGATTCGATTTCTCGAATTATTTTTGGGAAGGTTTTGCCGTTATCTATTTGTTCATGAAAACATTTGCCGGCTCCGAAGGATAGTTCTCTGTATAGTTCTAGTATATTTCTTAGTGTTAACCAGTCGGGGTGGGCTTTTATTTTGTGGAGTGTTATTATTCCTATTTCTTTTGAGATTCTTTCTACGAGTTTTTCGTCGAATGTTAGAACTGGGAGTTGTAGGTGGGCGCCTAGCATAAGTCCTCTGAGGTCGGTGAGGGCTACTTTGTGGTTTGTGTTGAACATTATTTGTCTGCTTATCTCGTCATAAAGGTCTGGCAAGTGTGTTGGGTAGACTTTTCTTTTTTGAACTTCTTGGTTGATCAGGCTGTATTTTACGGCTTGGTGTCTTACTTCTATTAGTTTTGATCGGGATAACCAGGAGTAGGTGTGGCTTGGAAGATATAGTCCGGAATTCTGGAAGTATTTGTGTGCGTTTTTTAGTTTGTTTTGGTTTGTTAGGACGCTTATGTCGCAGACTGCTCCGAAGTCTTGTATTGGCATTTTCTCATTTTAAGATTCGGAGTAGGTGATTTTTAAAGACATAATTGATGTTTTTTGATTTTCGCTTTCTCTAGCTTATTGGAGGAGTTTGAGAATTTTGCATTATTTCTGATTTATTTCCTGTTTTTCTCTGATAACCATTTGTGGAGTATTAAACCCAGTGGAGTGCTTATAGCGAGGGCTAGGAATGTTTCTATCCAAATTAGATTAAACTCTTCAGGGTTTTTCTTTTCACTAGTTTTTATAGAATCGTACCAGGAGTCAGTAGTGTTCCAGATTGATGGAGAAGCTCTTATTGAACCGGTCCAGTTCTCAATCTCGTCCCAACCGAACGCTGGGGCGCTCACAGATCCAGACCAATTCTCAATTTTTCCCCAGCCGGTAGCAAGAGACTCGATTGTTCCAGACCAATTCTCAATTTTCTCCCAGCCGAGAGCGAGCGGTTCGATTTTCCCTGACCAACTTTCAACAAACTGCCAATCAGCATTAGGGGCAGAAACGGTACCGGACCACGAATCAACTCGGGACCAAGAAATCGGGGAGATCACCATTCCAGACCAGCTCTCAACAAGTTGCCAAGCACCAGCAGGAGCCTCAACCACACCTGACCAACTTTCAACAAACTGCCAATCAGCACCATGAGCTGAAACTGTACCAGACCAGCTTTCGATTGATGACCATCCTTTAACGGGTGCGCTTATATTGGATGACCAGGTTTCTATTTTATTCCAGGTTGGGATTGTGAATTTCCATTCGGTACTCCATGGTGTTTCATATGAGTCTTGGATGCTTCCTTTTACTCGCCAGTAGTAAGTTCCGGGGGATAGGGATGGGGTGATATTGTCGGTTGTCGTGTCGGTGAGGTTAAAGTTGGTTTTTATTCCAGTGATAGTGTTTTCATATTTTGGGTTTGAGAAACTTTTATTGTTATCTACTTGGAGGGTGTAGTTTTCTAGAATTGGTGTTGACCATTTTAGGGTTGGAGTGCGGTCTGTGGTGATGTGATTATTTTCTGGAGATTTTAAAGTTGTGAGAGCTAGAGGATGATTGTCTTGAGCGCCTCCATTGATGTTATAAGGGTCGTTAAGTACACCATCGTTATTATCATCCTTCGTGTTCTCGGGCGGTTGCCAAACCCCCCACCAATTTCCTTCTCTCAGAATTGAATTTTCCCATGTGTTGGAGCATTTATCAACTGCGTTTTTCTCCAAGTTAGAGTGTATAAAGTTATGATACAAAATATTGTTATTAGAATTATTTACCACCCCTATCCCAACTTTGTTCCTAGCTACTGTGTTCTTCCTCAGAACATTTTTACTCGAAGAATCGAACTCGAACCCGTAGTTCTCGTTTTTTATGGCTTGATTATTTTCTAATAGGTTGTTTTTCGCAGAATCATGGAGCCAGAACCCGCTGTTGTCTTTGTTGTTCTCGGCCAGGTTGTTCTTCAGGACGTTGTTGTCGGAAAAATAAGAAATACAGAATCCGTTTCCGTTATTTTTGCTTTGGTTGGTCACAAGGGTGTTTTTGTCCGAGTTATCCGAAAGTACGAATCCGTGCAGTCTGTTTTTCACAGCTCTGTTTTTCTTCAGCATGTTATTTTTCGAGTTGTCCCGAAGAAAGAACCCGTGGCGGGGGTTTTTCTGGGCTAGGTTGTTTTCTAGGATATTGTTGTCTGAGTAAGTAGAAATCATGAACTCGCTACGGTCATTGTTTTCGCCTATGTTGTTTTTCAGCATGTTGTTATCTGAGTAAGTTTTGAGGGTGAAACCGTCACTGCCATTGTTTTCGGCTAGATTGTTTTCTAAGAAGTTGTTGTTTGAAGAATTGAGCTGGAACCCTGTTTGTTTATTGTTTTCGGCTAGGTTGTTTTTTAGAATATTGTTGTCTGAATCGTCTAGGTAAAATCCTTCGTTATCGTTGTTTTGCGCTATGTTGTTTTCTAGGATTTTGTTTTTCGAGGAATCCCTTATCAGGAGTCCTGACTTGTTATTCTCGGCCAGGTTGTTTTTTAGGATATTTTTTGAGGATTTTAAGAGTTTGAACCCATTTTTGTTTTTCCGGGCAATGTTGTTCGTCAGTAAGTTGTTATCAGCTTGGAGAAGGTCGAAACCTGCAACTTTGTTGTTTTCAGCTAGGTTGTTTTCAAGCACATTGTTATCTGAATTTTTGAGGTAGAATCCATAGTTATCGTAGTTTTCGGCCTGGTTGTTCACCAAGGTGTTATTTTCCGAGTCGTTCTGTAGGAAGAAACCAAAGTAATTGTTGTTTTCGGACAGGTTGTTTTCCAAAAGATTGTTTGAGGAACCATTGAGATTGAAACCTTCGTCATTATTTTTTTCGGCAAGGTTTTTCACCAGCGTGTTATTGTCCGAGGAACTCCTGAGGTAGAACCCATATTCATCGTTGTTTTCGGACAGGTTGTTCTCTAGAAGATTGTTTGAGGACATATGGAGGTTGAAACCTTCGTCGTCGTTGTTTTCGGCCAGGTTGTTTTCCAAGAGATTGTTCGAGGAAAGCCAGAGTAAAAACCCGTCCGCATCGTTGTTTTCGGCCAGGTTTTTCAGCAAAGTGTTATTGTCCGAGTAACTCCAGAGGTAGAAACCATCGACGTTTTTTTCAGCTAGGTTTTTTTCCAAGAGATTGTTTGAGGAACCATAGAGGTTGAATCCTTGTTCTTTGTTGTTTTCGGCTAGGTTGTTCGCAAACGTGTTATTGTCCGAGGAATTCTTGAGGGAATACCCATCGTCGTGGTTGTTCTCGGCCAGGTTTTTTACCAAAAGATTGTTCGAGGAACTCCAGAGGTAGAAACCATCGTCATTGTTGTTCTCGGCCAGGTTGTTTCCCAAAAGATTTTTCGAGGAATTATCGAGGACAATCCCATCGCCGTTATTTTCGGCCAGGTTGTTCAACAAAGTATTATTGTCCGAGGAATTATCGAGGATAAACCCATAATACTTGTTCTTTTCGGCATGGTTGTTCTCCAAAAGATTGTTTGAGGAATTATCGAGGATAAACCCATAGTACTTGTTCTTTTCGGCATGGTTGTTTTTTAGGAGATTTTTTTCGGTATTGTCGAGGTAAAATCCTTTGTTATCGTTGTTTTGCGCTATGTTGTTTTCTAGGAGATTATTGTCGAAATTTTGGAGTTTGAATCCGTTGAGATTATTTTTTTGCGCGAGATTGTTTTCTAGGATGTTGTTTGAGGATTTAAGAAAAAACCCGGTTTTTCCACCAGTGGCGGTGAAACCTTTGAGTGTTATGTTGTCGTTTTCCAGTTCGAAACCGTTTTTCGAATTATTATTAACATCTACCAGTGTTTTATCAGGACCGTTCTCTGATATTATTGTCAGGTTTTCTTGGTTTATTTTGATCGGGAATTTTTCGATTTTGTTATCATAAATTCCTGGGGAGACTACGATTTTGTTATTCTCTTTTGGGTCTGCGTTGTCTATGGCGTTTTCTATGCTTGCGAAAGCGTTCTCGCCATGGGTGAGGTTTTCTGGAATTTTGGCAGTGTTTTCCCAATCATTATCTACGTAAAAGGTGTTGTCTTGAAAGGCTGTCTCTGCTTTGGCTGAGGCGGTCGTTAACAGGATTAGCCCTAATATTAAGAGAAAGTATTTAAAAACCCCGAGTTGTGGTTTTCCCCTTCTAATTTTTCCCCTTTTTTAGATTTTAGTGGTTAAATCGTTTAAGTTAATTATCATGGTTATCAATACTGATAAAAACTCTTACAATATCTAAACAGGAGATATTTTTAAGGTATTTTTAAACAAAAAGTAGAAAATCTCGAATTTCTCAAAAGTTAATCATAAATTCAAATAATCTTGGTTTTAAGGAAACTATTTGGTTTGACCCGTCATTTTTAATTAGGACATTCTAAACATTTTTTGTAGGTGAGAACATGGTTAGAAAAATAAAAATCTCAGCAAAAGATTTTGAAGTGACGGCAAATCTTCTAGAAGATGAAAGACCTCAAACTTGCGACAAGATTTGGAAAGCACTCCCCTTGAAAGGAAAAGCCTCTCTTTACAAAGAAGAAATCTATTTCGACATACCAGTAGATATCGAACCAGAAGAAGCGACACCAAACACGGAAAAAGGAGATGTCTCTTATTGGCCGGAGGGTCCGGCTTTTTGTGTGTTTTTTGGTGAGTCTCAGCCGGTTAGTCCTGTTAATACTTTTGCTAGGATTGTTGATGATGTTGATGGTTTTCGTGAAGTTGGGGAGGGCGATGAGGTTGTTGTTCGGAAGGTCGAGTAATGTTATTAGCTGTTAAGGATAATTTGATGTGAATGGTGTGTGAGGGATCTTTTTGGTTAGTTTGAAAGGTCGTGATTTGGTTACTACTCAGGAATGGTCGGAGGAAGAGCTCGTTAAGGTTTTGGACCATGCTAAAGATTTGAAAAAACAATACAGGGAAGGGTCTTTAGGAAATCTTTTGGAAGATATGACCTTTTTCATGTTGTTTTATAATCCGTCGACTAGGACTCGCGCTTCTTTTGAGGCTGCGATGACGGCTTTGGGTGGTCATGCTCCGTTTGTTGATGTTAGCACGACTAGGGTTGGTGAGGGGGAGGATCCGAAAGATATGGCTAAGGTTTATGAACGGTATGGTCAAGGTTTGGGTTTGAGAATATTGGAAGAGGCGGTGGATTATGTCTATGGTCGAGGGAATGATTTCTTGAGAAAATTTGCTGAAAATTGTGATATTCCGGTGATTAGTATGGCGGATGATAAATATCACCCGTGTCAAGGGTTGGCTGATTTGTTGACTGTGGATGAACTTGTTCCGGATTATGAGGATAAAGAGTATGTTATTTCGTGGGCTTATTCGGACAAGAACAGGTCTTGGTGCAGTGTGCAAGAGGAAGCTTTGATAATGTCTAGATTTGGGATGGATGTTACGGTTTCCGCTCCTGAAGAGTTTGGATTAGATTCGGAGATTATGACTACTTGTAGAGAAAATGCTCGAAATAATGATTCTAATTTTAGGATAGTTCATGATATGGATGAGGGTTTAGAAGATGGTCATGTTGTTTTTCCGCGGAGTTGGGTCAGTCACGATTGTATGATGGAAGGTATGGAAGAGTTTGGTGAGGAAAAAGAATTACAACTTCATGAAAAGTACAAAGATTGGAGACTTACCAAGGAAAGGATGAGTAAAATGGATGAAGATGCGATTATGACTCACGTAATGCCTGTTTTTCGAGGTCAGGAAGCTGATGATGAGATTGTCGATGGAGAACAGTCCGTGATATATCATCAAGCTGAAAACAGACTACATGTACAGATGGCGATCCTCGATTTGGTTATGGGAGAGGATTAGAAAGAAAAAACAGTATTTAAATATAATTTCATGGGGGTGAATGTTTTGGATAAGCCGGAAGAAATAGAAGATTTCATAGAAAAAGAAGAAGTAGAGGTCGAATCTACTGACCCTGAAGAAATTAAAAGAAAAATACAGATTGTAGAAGATGAATTAGAAAATCTTTCAAATATAGAATGGGTTTATGCGAAACGTTTACTTAAATACGGACTAGCAGCTTGGGTTTTCGGATTATCAGCCTTCGTATCCTCTTTGATTATATATCAAGGTCCTGAGATTATTTTGAACGCTCCTCCATTATCCTTTTCTTTTTTGTTTTTAGCTGGAGCAGCTCCTGTGATTATTTCTATAATTTTGATTCAGCGTTATCGTAAGGAGATGGATGAGTTGGAGAAGATAAGGGAGAAGTTGTTATCGGAGTACGAGTCGGTCTTATTGAAAAAGGTGGAGGAAAATATAGCCTAGTTTTTTACATGTTTAATAGTTGGAAGTGAGTTCTTATCTACGGTGATTTTATTGGGTAGGCCTAAGAGTTTGAAAGATGCTTTGAAGAATGATTTATCCGGGGAGGAATTGGGCGAAGTTCCCACATCTTTTGATGTCGTGGGAGATATTGCTGTTATTAAGATTCCTGAATCATTGTTGGAACATAAGGAGCTGATTGGTGAGACTTTAATGGAGGTTCAGGGAAATGTCAATACCGTTCTTCGCCAGACTAGTCCGGTTAGCGGTGAGTTGAGAACTCGAGATTTAGAGATTATCGCAGGTGAAGAAAAAACCGAAACTACACATAAGGAGTATGGTTGTTCTTTTAAGGTTGATTTAGAGAAAGTTTACTTTTCCCCCCGGTTAGGTCACGAAAGAAACAGAATAGCAAAACAAGTAGAACCGGGAGAGGTCGTGACGAACATGTTTGCAGGGGTAGGTTGTTATTCTATTTTAATAGCGGTTCTTTCGGAACCTGGAAAGGTTTACTCAATCGATAAAAACGAACACGCTGTTGAATATATGAGAGAAAACGTTAGAATAAACAAGGTCGGAGAAAAAGTCATACCGATAAGAGGAGATGCGCGAGAAGTAATAGAGGAACATTTACAAAATGAAGCGGATCGCGTTTTGATGCCTCTTCCCGAGTTTGCTCGAGATTTTTTCGACTCAGCACTCCAAACCTTAAAACCAGAAGGGGGAGTCATTCATTTTTACGATTATGGAGAAGAGCCTGAGGTGTTTGAACCTTCTTTAGATTTTGTAAAAAATGAATTGGGGAGTAGGACTGTTGAATTGGGTAATAAAAGAATTGTGCGGTCTTATGGTCCTGATTTGTATCACATCGTTCTAGATCTGGTCGTATGGGAAGAGGGATAATCAGCTGTTTTTAGAATATAATCAGTTGATTTGAGTCATTTGGTGAATTTCTTCAGTTTCTTATTCTTCTTCATTTTCCGGTTTTGGTTCAACTTCTGTTTCTTCGAAATCATCTTCCATGTCCATGTCTTCAATATCTTCTATTTCTTCCGGCGTAGGAGTAGTCACCATTGTCCATCCGATCCATCCACCGATTCCAAGCACTGCCAGAAAAGCCACTGAAACCACAACTAGCAAAACTTCCATTTTATACCCTAGATAAATAAAACCGAAATAAGCAATCGCTGCAAGTATAACCCCGACTAAGATTCCTGCTCCGAGGACTCTATCGCTATCCAAATTTTTCACCCCAGACCTAATTATGAAAACAAAACTAAAAAAAATACCTAGAAACCCCACTCAAAACCATCTAATAACGTCAAAAGCCGCAATTTTTAGAAAAAATGTAGTTATATTTTTAAACCTCGGAACCAGATAAAAGTTAGGAGGGGCAAAGATGTCAAGAATTTTGGCAAGCAGCCTAAGAGACATGCGCGTCCTTACGGACAAAGGGCTCAGAGTAGGAAATATATACGACCTTGAAGTAGACAAAGAAACCGGAGACGTACAAACTCTCGTCGTAAAACCAGAATCAGAAGAAATCGCTCAAAGTCTCCAAACAGACGAAGACGGATACGCATTAGTACCTTTTAGCTCCGTCGTCGCTGTAAGAGACTACATAGTAATCAGCGAAAAAAGTTTGGCAGTACAACAACTCAAGAGCCCCTAATTACCAGCCGAAGTGAAGTCTAATCGCAAGTTTCTCCGGAAGGCCAGCGTCTTTTATCTTTTTTTCTGTTTTTTCTACTTCGTAAGATATTCGCACTTGTTCTGTTTTTATTTCTTCTCCTAGTTCTAGGATGAGGTATCCTGCTTTTGGGTTTCTGTCTCTTGGTTGTCCTACGGCTCCTGGGTTTAGGATTAGTTTTCCTTGGATTTTTTGTTCTAGTGGGACGTGGGTGTGTCCGAGGACGATTATGTCTGTGTCTACTTCTTGTGTCATTTTGACTAGTGCTCGGTTGGATGTTCCTGGATAGATGTATTCTTTTAGAGGTTTTCTTGGGGTTCCGTGTGCGATAAAGATTTCATAGTTTTCTTCTTCGATCCGTTCTTTTTCTGAGAGTTTTTCCAAGTGGTTAAGATTGTCATCCTCCAATTCGTCAAGGGTCCAGTTGATAGATTTTGTAGTTTCCTCATCGAAAGAACTTGTATCGTTTTCTATAACGGCGTTGTCGATATTGCCTAGGACTGATAGGATGTTTTTTGATTTTACGAGGTCTATGACTTCGTTTGGTGAGGGGCCGTAGCCGACAAGATCTCCTGCACAAATTATTCTATCTACGTCAGGCATGTCTTCGAGCACTTTTTCTAAGGCTTCTAAGTTTGCGTGAGGGTCTGCTATTACCCCTATTTTTTTCATAAAAACCAGTCCGAGCGTTATTTTATTCGACTAATGGAGAGGTAGAAGTGTTTGTTCATGATGTCCCATTCTTTACTGTATCTTCTCTCTTCCACCTTATCTGGGTCACCAATCTCAAGATGTCGAACTCTCACTTCATTTTTTATATAATCTTCTTCTTTCCGCAAATAATCCTTAAACTTCTCATCTTCGACTCCGATAGAAATATCCACATCTTCCATCATTTCCAAATCCATATCCTTCCTCATTTCTTGAAGACGCCTTACCACATCTCGAGTCAAACGCTCAGCCTCTAAATCAGGAGTAGTACTCTTATCAATAACAACATCACCATAATCCGTCTCCGCCTTAACCAGATTATCAGGAAGCTTATCCAAAATGATATTATTAAGTCCAACCTTGATCTTTTGTCCTTCCACCGTAAGACCGACAAACCCTTGAGACTCAACTTGTTTTCTAATCTGATCCAAATTCATATTCTTAATAACATCCTCAATCTTAGAAGCCAAATCACCAAACTGCTCCTTCAAAGCATCAGTATTCACATCACAAACCAAATCCACCTTTTCCGAAAAATCTTCCTCAGTTAAAGCTTCCAACTCTTTACAATTCAATTGATCCAAAAGAACATCCTCCAACCTTTCAACAGACTCTTTCGTCTCCTCCGTATCAGCACTAATCAAAACCTTCTTCACAGGCCACCTTCCTTTCAAATCTGCTCTTTGCCTCGCTTTAGCTCCGGCTTCTACAATTTTTCTAATCTTTTCCATATCCTCTTCCAACTGCTCGTCAATCCGTTCCTCTTCAACTTCCGGCCAGGAGAGTTGGTGGACGCTTTTCGGTTTGGTTTCGTCTCCTGCTTTGATCATTTTTTGATACATTTCTTCTGTGAGGTGTGGTAGGAGTGGTGCTGAGATTCTGAGGAGTTTGTCGAATGTTTTGAAAAGTGTCTGGTAGGCGACTATTTTTCGCGGGTCGTCTTCTTCGATCCAAGTTCTTTTTCTAACTAGTTTGATGTACCACCGGCTGAGGTCTTCTAATATGAATGTTTCTAATGCTCGAGTAGCTTTGTGAAAGTTTTTATCTTCTAGATGATTTGTTACTTTCTTTATCATCTGATTGATTCTGGAAAATAACCACTTGTCTTCAATCTGCAAGTTTTTCTCTATTTCTTCTTCACTCATCTCGAGCGGGTCGAAATCGTCTAGACTCATGTAAGTAGTTCCGAAAACAAAACTGTTCCAAAGAACTTTCATCAACCTTTCCGCAACTTCTAACTCGTCCCAATTAAAACGCAATTCCTCCCAAATCGGACTTGTATGAAGCATGTAAAACCTCAAAGCATCCGCACCATACTCCTCCACAACTTCAGAAGGCTCCACCACGTTCCCTAATGATTTAGACATCTTCCGTCCCTTATCATCCAAAGTAAAACCATGCATTGCCGCCTCCCTATACGGAACATCATCAAAAGCAATCATCGAAGAAGCCTGCTGACTATAAAACCACTTTGTAATCTGATCCTCACCCTCAGTAACAAAATCAGCCGGCCAAAGCCTCTCAAAAGTCTCCTCCTCCTGAGGATACCCTAAACTAGCCCAAGGCGCAATACCGGAATCAAACCAAACATCCATAACATCCTCAATCCTACCCATCTCCCCACCACACTCCGGACAATCAAACTTAACACCATCAACACCCGGCCGATGAAGATCAATATCCTCACCAAGTTCCGATTTAGACCTACTCAAAAGCTCATCCTTACTCTCAACCAAATGAGAATTCTCACAATCCTCACACTCCCAAATCGGCATCGGAATACCCCAATACCTCTGCCTCGAAATACACCAATCCCCCACCGAAGTAACCCCATCATTATACCTTTTTTCGGCCCAGTCTGGAACCCATTGGACCTTTTCTGTGTTTTGTTCGACAATTTTAGGTTTGAGTCCGCTGATGTCTAGGAACCATTGGTCTGTCGCTCGAAAGATGAGAGGTGTGTCGCAACGCCAACAATGTGGGTAAGAGTGCCGGATAACCCCTCTTTTCATCAGAACTCCTTTTTCTTCTAATTCGTCGAGGATGACCTCGTCTGCGTCTTTTACGTACATCCCTTCGTATTTTCCAGCTTCTTCGGTGAATTTTCCGTCTGGACCGACCGGACTGAAAACTGGAAGGTCGTTTTCTTTCCCTACTTCAAAGTCTTCTACACCATGCCCAGGGGCTGTATGTACGCAACCTGTACCTTCTTCTATCGTTACGTGTTCACCTGTAATTACTCGATGTTGTGATTTGAACTCGTTCTGTTTCGGAACTTCGTCTAAGAGCGGATGTTCATATCTTAAACCTTCTAATTCTTCTCCTTTCACCAGACCTACACGCTTGTAATCATAAATTCCTAAATCATTCATCACATCGGAAACGAGAGCTTCTGCCATGATGTAAACTTCATCATCTACTTCTACTTTCGCATAGTTAAGATCAGGATCCACAGTAACGGCCACGTTAGCTGGTAAAGTCCATGGTGTGGTGGTCCAAACGAGTAAATATTCGTCAGAAGTGTAGGTAAGTTTGAAACGAGCGTAAAGAGAAGGGTCTTTAACTTGTCTATATTCCCCTCTTACTTCGTGTTCTGCGAGAGCGGTTTCACAACGCGGACACCATTGTATAACTTGCAGTCTTTGCTCCATCAGGTCTTTCTCTTGCGCTTTTTTCAAAGTCCACCAGGCGGTTTCCATATAATCGTTCTTGTAAGTGATGTAAGGATCGTCCCAATCCATCCAAACCCCCAAACGTTTGAACTGTTCGGCCATGATATCGATATGTTCTGAAGCCCACTTCTTACACTCGTCTATGAAATTCTCTATCCCGAACTCTTCCTCGATATCTTTTTTAGAATCCACGTCAAGTTTTTCCTCCACCTTCACCTCAATCGGCAACCCGTGAGTATCCCAACCCGGTTGTTTTCTAACATTATAACCTTTCATAGTCTGAAAACGCAAAACCGTATCTTTAATCAACTTATTCCAAGCAGTCCCCAAATGAATCCTACCACTAGCATACGGAGGACCGTCAAGAAAATACCACTCAGGATCATCCGCATGAGTCTCCTTCACTTCCTCATAAATATTTTCAGATTCCCACCACTCCTGAATCTCCTCCTCCTTCTCAACCGCATCATAATCTTTCGGAGCTTCTTCAATCATAATCCTCACCGAACTTACCCATAAATTGTGAATCCTTATATTTAAGCCCAAGACTTCACGAAACCCAAAACCATCAAACCTAAACCCTCCAAAATAAAAAACAGAACAAACCAATCAAAAACAAACCAAACGTGAAAAAAATGCCAAAACCACACACAGTCTGGGTCGAAAAATACCGACCACAAAAACTCAACGAAATAAAAGGCCAAGAAGAAATAACCGAAAGACTCCAAAAATTCGTACAAAACGACTCAGTACCCCACCTACTCTTCGCAGGCCCACCCGGAAACGGAAAAACAACAGCTGCACTATCAGTAGCAAAAGAACTTTACGGAGAAAAATGGAGACAAAACTTCCTTGAACTCAACGCTTCGGATGAAAGAGGAATAGACACAATCAGAAACAGGGTAAAAGACTACGCTAGAACAAGGCCGGTGGGAGAAGCATCCTACAAAATAATCTACTTGGACGAAGCAGACGCCCTCACTTCTGAAGCCCAACAGGCACTTCGAAGGACGATGGAGATGTATTCTGACACTTGCAGATTTATCCTAGCCTGCAACTATTCCAGCAAAATAATAGAACCAATCCAATCCCGTTGCGCAGTTTTCCGATTTAAACGATTATCCGACGAAGACGTCAAAAAAGTCCTGAAAAGAATCGGGAAAGAAGAAAATCTAAAACTAAGAGACGACGGGATAGAAGCAATCATCTACGTGTCAGAAGGGGACATGCGACAAGCAATAAACGTCCTACAAGCTGCCGCAGCTCTAGAGGAAGAAATAGACGAAGATATCATATACCAAGTCAGCGCCACGGCCAGCCCTGGTGAGGTGAAAGAGATGATAAAGCTTGCATTTAACGGGGATTATGAAGATGCTCGAGAAAAACTTATGGATCTTATTATAAATCAAGGTTTGGCTGGTGATGATGTGCTTCAGCAAATACATCGCGAAATTTATAAGATGGATATTCCTGAGCCTATGAAAGTAAAACTGGTGGATAAAATAGGTGAGTATGATTTTAGACTTGTTGAAGGGGCAAACGAAAGAATTCAGCTTGAAGCCGCTCTTGCACACCTGTCTAGGCTTGGAAACAGGATGAAATCCTAGTTTTAGTTATTGAAATAATTAGACAAATTGACAGTTTTGTACTCGCCTTCTTTCAAACCTGCATTTTCTGCTGCTCTATCAACTGCGTTTTGATACCTTCCAAATTCATCAATAAGATCCAACTCAAGAGCTTTCGAACCATAAACTGTTGAACCGTCCTTGACATTTTCTATAGAGGAAGAAGTTTCCGGACGATTCGTTGTTATTATATCATAGAGTTGAGATTCAAAATCTTCAACTAGATTTTGGAGATATTCTTTTTCATTCTCTGTCGGTTTTCTCCAAGGTGCGAACATATCTTTCTGATTTCCTGTTTTCCAAATATAATAATCGATTCCCAAATTTTCATAATAATCCGCATAACTTACCCACATAGCAATAACTCCCAATCCGGCGGTGGTTGTGTTTCTGTAAGCGTAAATATGATCAGTGGCTGAGGCGACAACATACGCACCAGAAGCCGCGACTTCTTCAAGGTTTGCTATAACGGGTTTTTCACTTGCGAGCTTGCTGACTGAGGTTTCTGCTTGGAAAGTGCCGGTGACACTTCCTCCTGGGCTGTTGAATCTTATCACTACGGCTTTTATTTCGGGATCGTCTCTTGCTTTCTCTGCTAAATTAGCATATTCAAATCCTTGAATAGAGCCGGTTAGATTAATAACGCCAATTTTAGGTTTCGTCTTTTGCGCTTGATAGATGTAAACAAGCCCTAAACCGGTAATTAACAAAATGGGAATTAGAACAGCTGCTAGGTTCCTTAATGCATTTCCTTTCTGTTTCATTGTTACATGTTTTTTTGAACCTATATACCGGTAAATACTTTTGCAAATTTGGAAGATTTTAACTTAGATGATTTTGAATATCCATTGGGGTTAATATGAGAGGTTTGCTTTTAGATAGTGATTATTTAAAGCGGCGGGATCCTCCCTGTATGCGTTTATTTGTGAAAAGTGGTGATGAGGTTATTACTGTTCTAGATCCGAATTTTAGACATTATTTTTATGTAACTTCCGAAGAACCGGAAAAATTAGCTGATGCTTTGGAGAAGGTAGAGGCTGATAGGCGGGGTGAAACTGTTAAACCTAAGTCGGTTGAAGTGGTGGAACGAAAAAGGTTGGGAGATACGAAAAAGGTAGTTAAAGTAATTGTTACTAATCCGCTTCATATTACTCCTTTACAGAAAAAGATAAGGGATCTTCCAACGGTTGATGAGGTTTTTGAACATGATATACCTCCTGCTAGACGGTACCTCATAGACCATGAACTAACCCCTATGACCGGAGTAAAAGTCGAAGGGGAATTCAAAGAAGAGGACGGCGAAAAGAAATTAATCGTTACTAAACCGCCCGGGTCTGATGAGGAGGTTGACGTAGAATTAAACATAATGAGTTTTGACATCGAAGCCTATAATCCGGAAGGCGATCCCAGGTCCGAAAAAGACCCGGTCATAATGTTGAGTATAGTGAGCAATCAAGGGTTTAGGAAAGTTCTCACATGGAGAGACTTCGATTCAGAAGAAGAGTATGTGGAGGTTGTTGAGGATGAGAAAGAATTATTGGAAAGGTTTGTACAAATAGTTCAAAATAAAAATTTCGATGTCATTACTGGATATAATACTGATCTTTTTGATTTTCCTTATCTAGAAGATAGAGCTGATGAACTGGGAGTAAAACTAAAATTAGGTCGAAACGGTGATGAAATAACTTCAAGGAGACGCCGTTTCGAAACTGTCACTCGAGTTCCCGGAAGACCACATATCGATGTTTATGCAATGGTTGATTTTCTTTCTAGAATTGGCGCTATAAGACTCATCGATTACACTCTGGAAAATGTGTATGAACACATGTTGGATAAGACAAAACCTGATTTGGAAAGGGGGGATATTTCGATAGCTTGGGACGAAGGAGGCGGCATGGGTCGAGAACTTCTTAAATACTCCTTATCAGATTCCGAAGGTTCATTAGAACTGGCTTTAGAGATTTTCCCACTAGTAAAAGAACTCAGCAAGACGGTGAAACAATCATTGTTTGACGTTAGTAGAATGACACCCGGACAGTTAGTAGAGTGGTTACTCGTATTCAAGGCGCACAAAATAAACGAACTGGTCCCAGCCAGACCAGTCGGAAAAGAATTCAAAAAAAGACAAGGAAAAAGCTACATCGGAGGATACGTCAAAGAACCTGACAAAGGATTACACGAAAACCTAGTAGTTTTCGATTTCCGATCACTATACCCCACAATAATCGTTACCCACAACATAGACCCCGCAACCATCAACTGCAACTGTTGCAACTCAGAAGAAGCAGTAAAAGCTCCCAACCTAGAATACGAATTCTGCCAAAACAAACAAGGATTCATCCCAGAAACACTAAGATCACTAATAGAAGAAAGAGCCGAACTAAAAGAAAAAATGCAAAACCTTGACGAAGACACCCGAGAATACCAATCAGTCAACAACAGCCAATGGGCTCTGAAAATAATTGCAAACTCATTTTACGGCATGTTAGGATACTCCAGGGCAAGATGGTACTCAAAAGAATGTGCAGAAAGCGTCACCAGTTTCGGCCGTTACTATATTAAGGACACGATTGAGGAGGCTGAGGATGAGAGTTTTGATGTGGTTTATGGGGATACGGATAGTTTACTGTGTAAGTTGGGGGAAAAAGAGGAAGAGGATGTTCAAAAGTTCTTACAAAAAATCAATGAGGAAATGCCGGGGATGATGGAGTTAGAACTTGAAGGATTTTACAAAAGAGGAGTGTTCGTCTCGAAAAAGAGATATGCGATGGTTAGCGAAGAAGGAAAAATGGAGGTCAAAGGGTTAGAATTTGTGAGGAGGGACTGGGCAGCGCTCGCGAAGGAGACTCAGGAAGAAGTTTTGAGAGCAGTTCTTAATGAGGGGTCTCCTGAGAAAGCTGCGGAAATTGTTCAAGATGTTACAAAAAGAGTGCAAGAGGGGGATGTGGATTTGGAAAATTTAGTCATCCACACACGATTGAAAAAACCAATTGAGGAATACGAATCAGAAGGGCCGCATGTTGCGGCTGCTAAACGTTTGAGGTCTGAGGGGGAGGATATAGAGCCTGGGATGACTATTCGTTATATTGTTGAAAGGGGATCCGGGAAGATTGGTGATAGGGCGATTCCAGTTTCTTTGTTTGGAGAAAAGGATTATGATCCGGAATATTACAATAATAATCAGATTTTACCTGCTGTTATGAGAGTGATGGAAGTCTTAGGTTATACGGAAGAAGAATTACGATATGAGGAAACAAAACAAACGAAACTAGGATCTTTCGGCAACTAAAAGCTAAGTAATGAAAACATTACCTTCTGAAGTCAGACAAAGCTCTATATCTTCAACTGCTCTCCGACCCTCTAACCTATCTCCTGCTTCTTCTCTAATCTTCGAAATGAGTTCAGGCGTATCTGAGGAAACATGAATACCTTCCTCATCGGCTTTTGAGAAAAACTTTTCCACCCCATCTATGATATCTTCATTAATCTCGATTTTTACAACCACAGGAGATCGTATTTTCTTAGCCAACTCCAATGTTTTTTCTGCTCTTGCTATGTTTCGTTTTGCTCTTTTTTCAAGAGAATGAATGTTTGATCTAGAGGTTTCGAATTTTTCCGCGATTTCAGCCTGAGTCATACCCTCCCTCCGCAGTTCTAAAACTCTGAGCTGGTCTTCCGTCAAAAATGATTTTTCTTCTTCCATGAATCCAAGAAAAATTAGTTAAACCGCAACTTTAATTTTAACCGGTGAAAATCCTTTTAGAACCATATATTTTTATCTAAGCCAGAAGTAAACAGACATCGATGTCAGAAAAAATAAGTGAAGAAGAAATCGAAAACTATCGAGAAGCAGGCGACCTTTTATCTGAGGTCATGGTAGAAGCTAAAGAGATGATAGAACCAGGTGCCAAACTCTTAGATATAGCTGAAGAAGTTGAAGAAATGATTGAAGAAAAAGGAGCTAAACCAGCCTTCCCCTGTAATATTTCAATAAACGAAAAAGCAGCTCACTACAGTCCTCCTGACGCTGATGATACTGTAATAGAAGATGGAGATTTAGTGAAAATAGACATTGGAGCACATGTCAAAGGATACATAGCAGATATGGCGACCACAATTTACGCTAGAGAAGAGCCAGAGGAATCCGAAGAACAAGAAGAGCCTGAAGAGTCAGAAGAACAGGAGGAATCAGAAAAGTCCGAAGATATTGAAGAGTCTGGTGAGGAAGACGAGGATGCGAACGAGGAAGAACAACAAGAAGGGGAACCCGAAGCGGATGTAGAGGAAGAAGAGAACGAAGAGGATGAGTTGGTAAAGAAAAAGGAAGATATGGTCGAAACGATCGATATTGTGCTTGAGGAAGCTATTGACGCTATAGAACCAGGGATAAACATTGGCGAGATAGGAAGGATAATAGAAGAAACAGCAGAAGAAAACGGTTACAAACCAATTAGCAACCTTACAGGTCATAATTTGGAACAATTTTCTCTCCATGGTGGAATATCTATCCCGAACGTAGAGGAAGATTCAGAAGTTGAATTAGAAGAAGGAGATGTTGTCGCTCTGGAACCTTTCATAACAGATGGGGAAGGAGAAGTAGATGAAAGTCAAGAAGTTTACATATTCAAATCCAAGGAAGGTGGGTCTGTATCGGGAAGAATGGCACAACAAACACTTCGAAAAATCAATAGGAACTATAAAGGACTACCATTCGCCGAAAGATGGTTAACTGAAGACTTATCACGAATCCGCTTACAAATGACCCTTCGAGAACTGATAGCCTCAGAAGCTTTAAAACCTTACTACGTTTTGAAAGAAGTCGAAGACGGGCTAGTAGCACAAGCCGAACACACTATGATTGTAACTGAAGATGGTTGCGAAGTAACAACAAGATAAAAACCGTTAAACTCGTTTATTACAGCGGAAACGTATTTTTGATTATAGAGGTCTGAATAGTATTTTATTTGCCTCGTGAAAAAATCAAAATATTAAAAATTTCCTTTCTGTAAATAATCTAGAACTTATTTTATCTTCTTTTTCTCAATACTAATAATTAGAGAATGAAATACTTGAAAATCGCAGAAGATAGTTCAAGGATTATTAGAACTCATGAAGTTTAAAAAACACTCTATGTTTTATTCTTTAGAAGAACCATAGCGTGATCTTCTTCATAAGGATCTAAAAGTTTAGAATCTACTATTTCCATTTTCTCTTCAAGTTTTTCAATTTCGTTTCTAAAAATTTCTCTAGGCTCTTTGGTAACGTCGATACTCCTAGCCTTGAGAGCAATGATAGCATGACCGTCCTCTTTAAGAAAATTTTTCGTATTCTCCAAAGCAATATTAGTCTGCTCCGGATGCGCCACATCTTGATAAATTAAATCAACCTCTTCAACAGTAGCCCGATATTTTTCAATTTTTTGAGCATCAGCCAAAATAGGCGCCATATTAGGTCTTTGTTCGCAAGTGACCAATAGGTCTCTTAGAGGTCTGGAGGATATTTCTACACAATAAAGCATTCCTTTTTCGCCTACTATGTCAGATATGTGACTTGCAGTTGTTCCGCTGGCGGCTCCTAGATAGAGTATTTTATCTTTTTCTTCTATGGGGAAATATTTTATGTCTCGTAATATTCCTGCTCCTAGTTTGCTTCGATAAGGATTCCAAATCCGGTACTCGTCCCCATGATATTCTACAAGTTTTTCATCATAAACCTGATTTCCTGGGGAAAGATTTTTCGTAGCTAAGTTTCTTTTACCTTCTTCGAATTCAACCCAGTATACCCCTTCAAATTCTTCATGTTCTTCAACTCTCAATTATTACACCTCTATTCACTCTTGATAGATTCAATTCTTTCTTCCACTTCCTCTTTTAACTCATCGCCGACAAATTTTCCAGACATTGCATCTACTCTAGCAGCTATCGTCAGCTTCCCTGCGAGAGCCCTCGCTATTTTACCTCTCTTATCTTCCGGTGCACTTCTAATTTCAGGATATTGGAAGATTATACCATGTTTAGGAGGTTTCGTCCCTTGGTTTAGCGAACGGAAAAGAGCCTTTTCGGCTCCCAAAACTTGTATAGTGCTGGAGGGCATTTTCGCCAATTCTTCTAACCCTCCGGCGAGGGATATGAGTCTTGAACCTATGAGGCTCCCGACTAGAGTTTTCATATTTGGAGCAACCTGTTCCATAAGCCCCTCTAAATAATCCGTATTTTCCTTCCTTGCCTCTTGAAGTTTCAAAATTTTTTCTACATTTTTTCTTATTGCGTCCATGTCTATTTCGTCAAATTTCGCTCCGATAGAGTCTTTCGCATCTTTTTCGATTTTTTCAGCCTTGCTTTCGGAGATTCCTAATTCTTCTAGGTTTTCTTTTGTGAAGTTTTTCCTCAGACCGAGTTCTTGGATAAGTTCGAAATATTCAGTATGTTCGGATGTGTGTCTTTCCAGCTCGGGAAAATGTATTCCGTACCATTCTCTTATCCTACCATACAGAGTGTTTATCGTTTCATCAAGTTCATCGATTATATCGATAGTCTCTATTATTATCTTATCTCGCTCCGACGCTTCTCTTTTCAACGCTTCACGAGTCATCAAAATATTAACATCTCGTAAAAGTTCATGAACATTATCAAAACCAAAATCCTCCGAAATATCACGAATGGATTTCCTCAAACGATCGTTGGCAGGATTTGGAATTTCTACTTCGAAAGACATATTTCTAAACTTTTTCCTCAATTTTGACGCGACCTTTCCAGACCCGCTAACAAATTCCTCATAACCCTGATTGATGAGATTCCCAACAAGCTCGATATGCTCATCAGTTAGCTCACCTTGTTGAATTTGAAACATTTTATTAGCTATCTCTCTGGTATCTTTCGGAAAAGTTTCCGAATCTATAATGCTCATATTTTCGCTAAAGCCAAATATTCCTAACGGGCACTCACCAATATAAACTGTCAAAGATATCACACCCTACTTACTTCTTATTATCAGCTGGTTTAAATTATGCCTGATTAAGCCTGAAGACTTTAATTTTTTAATCTAATTTTTCCGGCCTAAGATCGATTGTGTCTTCTGTGTCTGGTCCGGTGGAGATTAGTGTAACTGGGATGTCGATTTTTTTCTCTACTTTTTCGATAAAGTTTTGAGCTTCTTTTGTGAGTTCTTCGTATTCTCTAACTTTTTTGTTTCCGTCGAATAATCTATCCACGTTCGTGATGGAGAGTTGGGTTGCGCTATTTATCATGGCAGATCTTTTTGCGAGGTCGAAATCGAATTCTCCTATTCGTCTCTTTCTTCCGGTTACGGTTGCATATTCTGCTATTCCTTTTTCTTCTGCTTTTTCTTCGGACATTTCTGTTGGGAATGGTCCTGAACCTACTCTGCTTATGAATGCTTTCAATACTAGGATCACTTCGTCGACATTTGTAGGTCCAACTCCTACATCTGCGGCTAGTGAGCTAGCTGTTACGTCTTTACTCGTTACATATGGGTATGTGCCGAAAAATAATGAGAGTCCGAATCCTTGAGAACCTTCTATGAGGACTTCTTCTCCGTTCTTTATGCCTTCGTTCACTGTTTTTGGAACATCTTTGATATAGTCTTCAAGTTCGTCGATTTCCCTTGCTAGTTTAATCGACCGGTTTGCTCTTTCTGCATTGGCAGGTCCACAACCTGTTCCTGTAGTTCCGATTTCGCTTTTCAAATGTTCGGAACCTTTGTCCTCATCGATATGTTTTTGCTCAATGATGGGACATTTTGGATCGATACCTACTCTGTCTTCAATTCCTGTTTTTTCAATTTCTTCCAGAAAGACTTCTGGATTTACTAGAACTCCTGGACCGATTAAGACTTCTGCTTTTTCTTGCACGAAACCGCAAGAAATTTCTCTTAACCCGTACTCTTCATCTTGGTACTTGACAGTGTGTCCGGCGTTTGGTCCTACTCCGCTTCTTCCTACCTTGGTTGGTTCGTCTTTCAGCGCGATGAATGAGGAGATTTTTCCTTTTCCTTCATCGCCCCATTGACCACCGGTTATGATTTTACATGGCAATTCTTCCACCTCCGTGGAATTTGTTTTTGTGATTTAACTGTCTTTCCTTCTATGGCAAGTCTTAACCATTTGAATAAATTCCAAACAATAGTTTTGAAAGGATTTTAAATGGAGCTTTCGTTAAGATTTTGGTTTATGAACGATTCTTAGGGAAAGATTTTAAATACTCTCTTTTGATAAGAAATTAAATAAGAAGTCAAACTTAAAATAAGAAAAGGAGGCGAAAAAATGACTGAATTACCAATTGCGGCCGTGGATCGTATTATAAGAAAGGCCGGAGCGAGAAGAGTTAGTGAAAGTGCTGCAAGAGAACTAGCCGAAGTACTTGAAGAATACGCTTTAGATATAGCTAGTGAAGCTTCAGAATTAGCTTCTCACGCTGGCCGTAAGACTGTTCGAGACACAGACATTCGTCTGGCTGCGAAGTAAAGTTTTTGTAGTTTTCTATTTTTTCCTTTTTTATTTTTTTTCTTTGAAAGGGCTGTTATCTTTTTATACCGAGGTCATTACTAGTTTGCCGTGTTTGACTCCTTTAGTGCTGATTATTTTGTCGGATATTTTTTTGACTTGTTCGGCTTCTCCTTCTATTGCCATTGTTTCCATACAATTATGTTCGTCAAGGTGAATGTGCATGGTTGAGATTATGTGGGCGTAGTCTTCGTGTTGTAGGTCTGTGAGTTTGTCGGAGATTCTTCTTTGTTCGTGATCATAGATTAGGGTTAGGGCTCCTACTACTTTTCCTTCTGGGCTTTCCCATTTTTCTTCCACTATAAACTCTCTTATGAGGTCGCGGATTGCTTCTGATCGGTTTGTGTACATTTTTTCGTCTATTTTTTCGTCGAATTTTTCTAGGAGGTCTGTGGGTAGGGATATTCCGAATCTTTTTGTTTCTCCCATTTTTACACCATCTAATGATGTGTTGACACGCTTATATTTTTTCGTGTTACTTCAGTGAAAAAGAGTATAAATTTTACTAAGACTAAACCAGTGTTTTGCCCATCTGTCCATTGATTTGAATAGGTAGATTAAAGAAAAAATCGAAAAATTCCTCAATTGGATAATATCTTCCCTTGTATTA
>CAZSNS010000007.1:0-3380 GCA_964608515.1 Hadarchaeota archaeon (SeqCode) | reverse complement strand
CTCCTTCTAAAATATAGGAGTTACTAAAGGTCTTTTTCTTACTTCTTTTAGCTTCTTTTGCTCCTTTTTATTTGCGATAAGATTAGTTAACTCTTTTAGTCTCTAGGTAGAAAAAATTAATTCAGGGTTTTAGATGAGAGAAGGCGAATCTCCTTCGATGGATATTCCTCGACTGTTCAATATATTTGATATGCCGGAAATCAAGTCGGTTCGGGCTGTTTCCTCCCTGAGACAAGAAATTAATCTTGAGGAAGTATGGGGAGGGGTAAACAAAGCTCGAAAGGTGAGAACCTCTGGAAAAGATGTAGTGAAGTATGAGGAGGGTAAAGGAAAATATTTGTTATTATTCCCTTCCGGTTACGTACAGATTTATGCACCTAGCGAAGAAGAAGTTAGAGAAGTGTTGAAATCATTTAGAGACGTTCTCTATGAAAACGGTTTGCTCAAATAATCTCCGACTTGGTTTTATTCCTTATTTTTCGAAATCAATAATATCACTTATTTCTTCATTTTTTCATGCTCTAATCGGTCTTTTGTTTAATTATAGGCCTGAAAAGTAATATTTTTAAGAATAATGTTGCTATTTTATAAATAAGTCTCAAAAAAACAGTATTGTAGGTGGGTAATTCGTATGGTAGAGATTGATGAGACGGATATTAAAATTGTAAAAGAGCTTGAGGGAGACGCTCGTGCTTCTTTTAGAGAAATAGCTAAGAATTTGGATGTTTCGGAGGGAACTGTTTATAATCGGGTGAAGAAGATGCAAGAGGCGGGTGTCATTAAGGGTTTTTCTGCTCGTTCTGATTCTTTCAAATTAGGAAAAGAATTGGAGGCTATCATTCAGCTCAGAGTTGAGGGAAAGCATCTGGTTGAAATTGAAAAAGAACTTTCGAAAAAAGATCCGGTCAGATGTGTTTATGATGTTACTGGTGAATACGATGTTATATTGATATGTCGTTTTGAAACACGGGCTGAACTTAATGAATTTGTCAAGGATACTATAGCGATGGATTATGTTGAAAGATCTTCTACTCACTTTGTTTTAAACGCGGTTAAGGAAGATTTTCGAACATTCTAAATTTTCGGATTAAGGATTTAGGAGAGCTTTTCTTCGATTTTTTCCTCTAATAATTCGTGTACTGTTTCTCCATCGGCTTTGCCACCGATTTTCCCCATGGCTACTCCCATCAATGCATCCACTGCTTTTTCTCCTTTTTCTTCAATCAGACCCTCTTTTTCCTCAACAATATTCGAAATTATTTCCGAAACCTCACTTTCACCCATTTTACTAATTCCTTGAGTTTCCACAGCTTCTTCAATGGAAGCGCCCTTTCCAATCTCTTCTAATAGTTGAGGGATGGCATCTTTAGAGATCTTATCTTTCTCTACCAATTCGAAAGATTTTTTCAAATCATTATCTGTGATATTCTCTACCGGGACATCTTCACCCTCAAGTTGGGACAAAGTTTGAATAAGAACAGAAGCAACTAAAGTCGAATCCACATCAAAATCTTCCAATATTCCCTCAAAAAGAGATGCTTTATCAGACGTACTCAACTGCTTTGCTAATTCTTCACTTAACCCGATTTTTTCCTCATACCTTTCCTTTTTCTCTTCAGGTTTCTCCGGCAATTCCTCTTTTATCCTCGATAATCTATCTTCACTAATCTTCACCGGCGGTACATCTGTTTCCACATACATTCTGGCTGAACCGGGAAGCGGCCGCATATATTGGGTGTTACCTTCGGGAAGGGCTCTTCTTGTTTCTTCCGGAACTCCCTCGAAAGCTTTTCTCGCTCGATCTACAACGGCTTCTAATCCTTTCCTGCTTTTGTTTTCCTTATCTGCGATAATAACCACTGCATCTCTGTCAGAAGCATCTACACTTTTCTTCAAATTCTCAACCTCTTCCTGACTTATCCCAAATTTTGGAAGTTCATCGGTGTGAAAAAGCCCCTTTACTTTCCCGTAAACCTTTGCATAATCGGAAAGTTCCGTTCCAAATCTACGATCAGGAATTAACTCCTTTCCTAAAAGCCCTGCGAAACCTTCCAATTTTACAGCAAACACTCCACCATCTGGTAAAGCACTATTAATAACGTTAGAATCGGTCTCTGAGAAAACATCAGACACATCAAAAACCTCACCCTCCGGCTTAGAAGAGTTCCTCTCTTCCAATTCCCCCTTAATCTCCAACAATTTAACCTGCCTTTGAACCTCTCGCTCAATCACAGTAGTAATAAGAGAAAGCTCTTGAACACCCTTAATCTCCTGCCTAGCACCATCCTCAATAGAAACATTAACATCCTGCCTAATCGTACCAATACCCCTCTTAACCTTACCAGTAGCTCTCAAAATCTTACCAATCTCCTCCGCAGCCCTAGCAGGAGTCTCAGGATCCCTAAAATCAGGCGCTGTCGCTATCTCGAGCAAAGGAATTCCTAAACGATCTAATCTATACTGGACATAATCAGAACCTTCCTCAATCTTCCTAGCGGCATCCTCTTCAAGACAAAAAGTCTGCAAACTAATATCCGACCCATCAATCTCTATATCACCATCGGTAGCTATCAGAATGGTTCTTTGAAAACCAGCCGTGTTACTCCCATCTATAACAGTTTTTCTCATAACATGGGCCTCGTCTACAGCTGTGGCGTTTAGTAAAAGTGCAGCTTCCAGAGCGATATCTGTCGCTTCTTCATTTACAGGATGTGGGGGTTCCTCATCTAATTCTACTAGACATACCGAATCAGAATGAACTTCATATCTGAATTTTTTACTTTTAGCAGCCTCGGCTAAAGCGGCTTGGTCTATTTCTCCCAATTCGCTTTCTGTCGGTCGGAGTTCTCTTTTTACGATTAGTTCTGGGTCTTCGTCTTTCAGGTTTGAGGGGCAGTCGCAGAAAAGTTTGTGAGTGTCAAGTTCTTGATGGATTTCAAAACCTACTTTTAAACCTAGTTCTTCGTAATCCAAATCCATTATTTTTAGTCCTCCTTCGGAGTTTTAGGTTTCAAAAAATTTTCAGCTTTTGTTCTCGGAGAGATTTCACCGGCAATATTTTTTTTCATCAAAGGTTCAACTTCTTCTTTGTCTTGAGTTTTGTCTAAAACCCACATCATTTTCACATAAGCTGTTTCAGGAAGCATGTCTTCCACAGAGAAAACTCCTAAATCTAAAAGATCACGACCAGTGGAATAAACTCTCATGTTAGTTCGTCCCCAAAGGCATTGTGAACTCATAGCTACAGGAATATCATTCTCGACAGCTCTTTCAATTCCGGAATAAAGTGTTTCAGGAGTATGACCTAAGCCAGTTCCTTCTAAAATTATTCCCTCATATCCTTGATCAACTAGATTATCAATCCTGTCAGACTGGATACC
>CAZSNS010000006.1:38579-49657 GCA_964608515.1 Hadarchaeota archaeon (SeqCode) | reverse complement strand
CAAAAAGGAGGTTAAAATATGGAAGGAAGTGACGGTTCAACAAAATACTTGATAAAAGCTTCAATAGAAACAGACGGAGTTGTCGAAAGACCCGACGTAGTCGGAGCCATTTTCGGACAAACCGAAGGAATACTAGAAGACGACCTAGACCTAAGAGAACTACAAAAAGATGAAAAAATAGGAAGAATCAACGTAAACGTCAAATCAGAAAAAGGAAAATCAAGAGGAGCAATCTCAATCCCATCAAGCCTAAACAAAAACAAAACAGCAATGATCGGAGCAGCACTGGAAACAATCGACAGAGTTGGCCCATGTGAGGCCGAAATAGATGTTGATAAGATTCAGGATACGAAGGAAGCTAAGAAACAGTTTATCCAGAAGAGAGCGGAAGAATTAGTTGAAAAAATTGGTGAAGGTGAAGACGAAGGACAAGAGAAAAAAGAAAAGAAGAAACCAGGGAAGGGTAGAGAAGTAGAAAAATACAAAGGACTTCCAGCAGGACCTACAGCCGCAGAGAGTGATGCGATAATTATAGTGGAAGGTAGATCTGACGTTATAAATCTTCTCGAAAACGGGATTAGGAACACTGTCGCTATAGAAGGTACTAGCGTGCCACCGGTAGTTTCAGAAATCGCCAAAAAGAAAACAACGACTGTTTTTCTAGATGGTGATCGGGGCGGGGATCTTATTCTCAAAGAAATGCTCCAAGTCGCGAATATAGATAACGTTGCGAGAGCTCCGGAAGGAAAAACAGTGGAAGATTTGAATGGTAATGAAGTTAGAGAGGCTTTGAAAAACAAAACGGCAGCAGAAAACGTTGATACTTCACCAGAAGGTGAAGAGTCTTCTGAAGAAAATGTGGAAGACAAATTAGCGGATGAAGTAAGTGATTTGAAAGCGTCATCTAAGGCCCGATTGTTGGACGATGATATGGAAAAGATGAGTGAAATAAAAGTAAGAGATTTGACTGATGAGTTGGAAGAGAAAAGTGATGTTTTTTCAGTGGTTTTCGATGGTGTGATAACTCAAAAGATTGCAGACCTAGCAGAGGAAAAAGGAATCTCTTACCTTGTCGGAATGCGGAAAAGGATTAAGAAAGAACCGGAAGAAATCGAAATTCTAACACCTGAAGATCTATAAGGTTCAAAATCTTGTAAATAAGATTCAAAGCGGGAACAATTCATACCTGTAGTAGTGTTGAGGCTGTTCAGAGTGAATTATTCCGATATTCTTATCACGACCCTTGGTCAAATTTAAATTGAGATGGAAAAGGAGTATTTGAAAAACTTTTCGACCTGGGCTAATTCACTCAAATTTGAAAATATTCCTGACGATGTTGTTAGAACGGCTAAACTTCAAATAGCTAATAATATTGCCGCTGGTTTAGGTAGTTTAAATAGCGAAGGTGAAGAGTATACTAAAGAATTCGGAATACGTGGAAAAGATGGTGAGTGTACAGTTATAGACGGTCGCAAAACAGATCTAGTTTCAGCTTACTTCCTCAACTCCTCCTACAGCATGATGCACGACTTTGACGATTATCTCTTCATGGGACACACCGGTCACAGTTCTGTCTTTTCCTCACTAGCCCTTTGCGAAAAAACAGAAAAAAGCAGTGAAGAATTCATCAAAAACGTGATAATAGGAAACGAGCTCGGAGGAAGACTAGGAGCTTCAGTCATTATCGGGCCGCATAACGGTCAGATGTGGTCGTTTATTCATCAAGCGAATGCTGCCGGTATTACTGGTACGGCTTTGGGGGATGGTGAAGAGACGATTTTAGATTCTGTTGCAATGTCCTTGTATAATCCTCCTTATACGCTTGAACCTGGTTTTATGGGAGGGGAATCAAAATTCTTGACAGCTTCTGCTTCTGGAGCTACTGGACTAAACGCTGGGTTTTTCTCCCTTTCTGGAGCTAAAGGGGAGAGTTTTATTTTTGAAACGGAGAAAGGGTTTTTGGACAAGTTTTCTTTTCTTCCTTTACCGGAGATGTTGTCCGGGTTTGGAGAGTCTTGGGTTACGAGATCTATCGCTTTCAAACCTTATCCTGGTTGTGCCTATATTCAAACTCCTCTCGAATGTGTGAACGAGATGATTACAGATCCGGAAGATATTGATGAGATAGAAGTTAGGAGTTCGCTTCTCACGTTCGGGATGGAAAACATGTCTAAGCCTTATCGAGATGAGGAGAGTCTACTTCCGGTTAATGTGAATTTTTCCGTTCCTTATAGTGTAGCTCTCATGTTATTGAACGGGGGAGATTTGGAAACCTCACATTTGACTAATTCTAACCTTCAAGAAAATTTGGATGAGCTTAACGAAATAGTTGAAAAAATTTCCCTGGTGCACGATTGGAAATATACAGTTGAGGCTTTGAAAGGAGTTAGAAAAGGAATGGATTTCATCCCACTATTGAAAGAAAAAGGTGCTCGAAAAACATTATCAGCAGTAAGGAAGATGGGTGGGGAACATTCAAACATTTCCGGATGGAAAGAATTTGTAAAACTTCTCGGATCCGGAAAAATATTTTCTCTACTAAACGAAACAACCGATCAGAAAAGTTGGGAAAACTTCGATCTTAGCGAAGCCTCGTTCAAAGACTTAGAATTTAACTTCGGATCTTCCGTCAAAATACAAACCAAAGACGGAAAAACGAAAACAAGAGAAAAACTCGCCCACGAAGGAACCTCACAAAAAGACCCGAAAGAAATCGAAAAAATAGTTCAAGAAAAACTGGAAAAAGAAACCTCCCAAAAATTAGGAGAAGAAAAATCCCAAGAACTTTTCGAGACTATTATGAATTTAGAAAATAGAAAACTCACAGAACTCACAAATATTTTCACTAGCTAAAGCTAAGATTTCAAGAGCTTAGCCCGGTATCCTTTCAAAAATTTTGATGAATTTTAAGAACAAGCAAAAAGTAATCAATATGACCTCAGGGAGTTGAAGAGGAATCTCTTATTCACGAAGGGGAAAAAATGAACAATAAACCTAGAAACATTTCCGATATTTTTCGAAGTAAAATACTCATAATCGTGCTTTTATTGATATTACTCTTTTCAACAACACTGTCAACAGTGGGAGCAACTTCACAATCCTTCCAAGACAACACATTTTATGTAGACAATGACTGGAAAAAAGAAGGAGATGAACCTGAGAATCTCAAGTATAGGGAAAACGCTTTCAGAAGCATAGAAAACGCCATAAATAACGCAGATCCGTCAGAGAACAACAAAATCATAGTCAACCCAGGTATTTATGACAACAATTTTGAAAACTTTCCAATAACAGTTGACGTCAAAAACCTGACAATAATAGCCGAAAACGGTCCTGACGAAACAATAGTAAAAGTCAATGATTATTCGAAAAATAGTTTCGAACTGTTAAAAGATGACACTACAATCGGTGGATTTGCCGTTTTTAATTCAAATTACGGATTCAAAGTTTCTTCCACCAACAATCTGCTGGAAAATAACCTGTCCGAAAACAACGACTATGGTTTCCAAATTGCTGATTCAAGCTATAACACGCTAGAAAATAATGTGACCAAAAACAACAACTACAAAGGTTTTAGACTCCAATCCTCTTTGAACAATCGATTAGATAATAATCGAGCGAGACTTAATGGACATTCTGGATTTTACTTAGAGGACTCATCAAAAAACATTATCGAAAATAACATATTAGACAACAATGATAAGTTCGGTTTTAATATAATCGGTTCAGATAAAAACAGATTAACTAACAATATAACTAAAAACCATTCTGGAAATCCTGGTTTTAGAATTATTGACTCATCAGAAGACAACTTAGTAAATAATCTTGCTGAAAACAATCAACAAGGATTTTACATTGAAAGGTCTTCGAAAAACATTCTTGAGAATAACGAAGCACGAGCAAATACTGAAAAAGGATACCATCTGTTTAATAACTCAGACAGTAATGAGTTAAATAATAATTTGGCTAGAAAAACCAATTTTGGTTTTTATCTGGATAGTTCTTCGAAAAACATCCTGAATCACAATTCAGCGGAAAATAATTCAAAACAAGGATTTTACCTAGAAAGTTCATCCAATCACAATATTATCGAAAACAATCTAGCTGAAAATAATGAAAACACGGGTTACTTCATTAAAAATTCATCAAATAACTCTCTAGAAAATAACATCTCAGAAAACAACATATTCGGATATGAAATAAAAAACACCTCAACAAACAATGTTCTAGAAAATAACAAAAGTCTGAAAAACAGACAAGGATTTTATCTCCATACAAACTCAGAAAATAGCATCCTAAGAAATAACGAAGCCACGAAGAATGACACTTACGGATTTATTCTTGAAAACACCACTTTAAACAATCTGGATAACAATTTAGCGGAAAAAAATTCTAGTGAAGGTTTTTACCTATACAAAACTTCAAATAACGAATTATCCAATAACGTTTCAGAAAATAACGATGGTTACGAATTCTTCATAGAAAACTCCACACACAACATACTTGGAAACAACACAGCCCGGTATAATACTCAATACGGTTTTTACATTCTGAATTCGGACAATAACGATTTTGAAAATAATTTAGCTGAAAACAATGAAAATATAGGATATCTTATCAAAAATTCATCAAACCACTATCTAGAAAATAACATCTCAGAAAATAACCTATTTGGATACGAACTATCCGATTTCTCAGAAAATAATATTTTGGAAAATAATAAGGCTTTGAAGAATGAGCAAGGATTTTATGTTCATAAAAATTCGGAAAATAACTCGTTAAGAAATAATGAAGCTGTGAATAATGATAATTTTGGATTTTATCTTGACTCAACTTTATTGAATGATCTTGTGAAGAATTTAGCGAAAAATAATATTTCTGGTTTTTATTTAGAAAACTCAAACAAAAATATTCTCGATAATAACAAGTGTCTAAAAAATTCTTCTGGAGGAATATTACTAGACAACTCCTCTAAGAATACTTTGAAGTGGAACACGACGAGTAATAATGTGAAAGGGTTCGTACTTGACAACTCTTCCGAAAATAATACCGTTAGAAATAATCAAGTCGAAAATGAAAATCACGGAATCTTCATTCAAAACTCACCATATAATACTGTGATTGGGAATAATTCAGAAAATACTGAAATTGGGATATATCTAGAAGATTGCTCGAATGATAATTTAGAAAATAATAAAATTGTGAAAAGTGAAACTGGAATATATCTCAAATTTTCTTCAAATAATAAATTAGAAAACAATCTTTTGAGTGGTGACAATATTGGTGTTCTTCTTGACAACTCTATCTTTAATCATATTCTGAATAATAAAGCGAAAAATAATGAAAATATTGGATTTATTTTTGAAAATGATTCTGAAAATAATGAGATAAAGAACAACTTCACAGAAAACAACCAGATAGGTTATTCGCTGATTAAAAACTCGGATAATAATATTTTCGAGAACAATATTGCTCAAAACGAAAATTTCGGATTATACATTGACAATTCTAAACTAAACACGATTATGAACAGTCTATTCGAGAATAATGATAATATTGGTATAAAAATACTAAATTCGGAGAACAATCTAATCTATCGAAATAAGATCGTAAATAATGAAAATCAAGCTTATGATAATGAAAATAATGATTGGGATAACGGATCCGTCGGAAACTGCTGGAGCGATTACAAAGGAAACGATACGGACGATGACAATATAGGTGAAACCGCTTATGACAATATTCCCGATAACGGGAATAAAGATCATTATCCTCTCATAGGAGTGTGTAATACCAAACCCAGTTTGAAATCTCCCAAAGACGGAAAACTGGAAAACGAAAATAAACCGTTATTAGAATGGAGTGAAGTCGGAGATTATCTAAGTCCCCCCGTCACTTATGAAATTCAGATCAGTCTCAAACCAGATTTCAAACAAATACACTATAAAAATGATGGAATAAGCGATGAGAATCATAGACCCAAACCTCTAGAAGATGATAATTATTACTGGAGAGTCAGAGCTCGAAACGAAGCAGGGAGAAAAAGCGATTGGTCAGAAAATCTGTCCTTCACCGTTGACAACACACCACCTCCTGCTCCAGAATTAGGATTACCTGAAAATAACAAGGCTGACAATATTCATGAGCAAACCTTCACATGGGAGAATCTAGATCCTCAAGATAATTCGAAACCAGTAATCTACCATATCAAAATCGACAACAATCAAGACTTCACCACACCCGAAAACGAAAACCAATGGCAAACAGACAACACCTACACAACCACACTCAAAGACAACACCTGGTACTGGAAAGTCAGAGCAAAAGACAACGCAGGCAACAGAGGACCATGGTCAAAAACAAGAACCCTAACAATCGACAACCAACCACCAAAACCACCAACACTAACCACACCAGAAAACAACACAAACGACAACCAACACACACAAACCTTCAAATGGGAAAACCTAGACCCCACAGAAAACACAACACCAGTAACCTACCATATCAAAATCGACAACAATCAAGACTTCACCACACCCGAAAACGAAAACCAATGGCAAACAGACAACACCTACACAACCACACTCAAAGACAACACCTGGTACTGGAAAGTCAGAGCAAAAGACAACGCAGGCAACAGAGGACCATGGTCAAAAACAAGAACCCTAACAATCGACAACCAACCACCAAAACCACCAACACTAACCACACCAGAAAACAACACAAACGACAACCAACACACACAAACCTTCAAATGGGAAAACCTAGACCCCACAGAAAACACAACACCAATGACTTATTGGTTGCAAGTTTCTACTGATACTCTTTTTGAAAATATTGTTAAGGAGAATATTTGGATTATAGAAGATTCTTCTGAACTTGATCTTGAAAATGATAATGTTTATTATTGGAGGGTGAAAGCTCGTGACAACGCTGGTAATCGTGGATCTTGGTCGGATAATTATCGGTTTAGGGTGGATACTGTAAAGCCTCCCACTCCTAATCTTACAACTCCTCAAAAAGATGTGACGGGGACCGAAACTTTACAAACTTATGGTTGGGAAAATCTTGACTCAAAAGAAAATTCTACACCTGTGAGTTATCGGATGCAAATATCTACCGACAATGCTTTTGAAAATATTGTCCATGACAATTCTAAAATTTTGGATAATCTTTACGATGTAGATGTTGAAAATAATGATAACTATTACTGGAGAGTCAGAGGAAAAGATAACGCTGGAAACATAGGGGATTGGTCGGAAAATTACAAATTAACAATTATGGAACCGCCTATCAAACCGAGTTTGAAATCTCCAGATGACGGCTCTCTACTTAATACTTCTTCCCCGACTCTTGAATGGTATACTATTAGCAATGTGGATAATTATAGAGTCCTAGTGGATGACAATCCTGACTTTGAAAATCCGCAAGAAAATGAATTAGTTTCGGGAGAGAAGAATAACTATACTCCTAATTTAAATGACGGAACTCATCATTGGATGATAATAGCAATAAATAATGCAGGTGAAAACGAGTCAGAAAATCGTTCTCTTACAATCGATACTCAACCACCCGATATTTCGAATGTGAGTGCTTCGACGAATGAAACTTCTGCAACTATATCTTGGGATACTAATGAAGATTCGACAAGTGAAGTTTACTATGGTACTTCTGATGATTATGGGTCATCAGAGACAGGTGGTGCTCTAACTTCGAATCATGAGATTGTGATAAGTGGACTGTCTTCAGGAACGACTTATCATTATCAGGTGAAATCGGAAGATGAAGCTGGAAATTTAGCTTCTTCAATCGATCATACTTTTACGACTGATGAATCGGAAGAAACAACGGAGTCAGAAGAGACGGAACCGGAAGAGCCTGCTAATGATCCTCCGGTCGCTAATTCTAACGGTCCTTATTCTGTTGAGGAGAATTCTAATGTTACGCTTAATGGTACTGGTAGTTCCGATCCGGATGATGATAATCTGTCCTATAGTTGGACTGTTGTAAATGATCCAACAGGAGAAGTCATGCTAACTGACGATAATACTGCAACACCTGTTTTTCATGCTCCTATGGTTGAAAATGATGTTGAGGTCGTGGTGGAGTTAACTGTTACGGACGGGCAGGGAGGTTCAGATAGTGAAAATGCTGTTATTACTGTGCAAAATATTTCCCCTCCCGCCAATTTCGAGTTTAGTGACCTATCTGTTTCACCAAAAAATGTGAGAGCTGGTAATCTTGTCACAGTTTCAGTTTTGGTGAGTAATACTGGAGAAGGTGGGGATAATTACGAGGTGGAGCTTTCCGTTAATGGTGAAATCGAAAACTCTCGAGTGATGAATCTTGAAGGAGGAGAATCTGAAACTGTTTCATTTATAGTATCAAGAGATGAGCTTGGAGTTTATTCCGTCTCTGTAGAAAATCTGACCGGTAGTTTCACAGTGTTTCAAACGGAAAAAGAACCTTCGATAGTATTTGATGATTTTTATCTGGAAGCTGGCGAGAGTAAAACTTTGCAGTTTGAAAACTTTACTATGAATTCTCTGAGAATAACTAGTTCTAAAACGATAGAAAACGGAGAGATTACAATTAGAGAGCCGGAGAATATTCCCGAAAATACTCCCTCGCCATCACAAGAATTGTACAAGTATGTGGAGATTGTTACGAAAAATATTGAGGAAAACGATATCGAAAATGTAGAATTTAGATTTAGAGTCTCAAAAACTTGGATTAGTAAAAATGGTATAGATAAAAATTCGATAAATCTTCAAAGATTTAACCTCGAGAAACAAGAGTGGTCCTCCCTATCAACAGAAAAAATTGGGGAAGGGGAGAATTATATTTACTTCGAAGCTTCCCACTCAAAACTCTCTCTATACTCCATCACAGGAACAAAACCCGATAGAACATTCTTGTATACAATATTAACAATCCTGATCGGACTCTTGGTGATTTTAATAATTCTAAGAATCCGGTTCGAATTTTGGAAGACAGAGAAAAAAGACGGGCTTTAACCAAGTCTAACATTCGTATTTCATAGTTACGGCATCTTCACCGTCGGAATAATACTCTGGAACGACTCTTTTAGGTTCGAAACCTATTTCCCCATAAAAATTTTGAGCTCCTTCATTACCGACCCTCACTTCCAACTTCACCTGATTAGCCCCATTTTTTCTAAGTTTTTCAATCGCTTTCATCAGAAGAGCGGTCCCCACACCTTCACGACGATGGTTTTCCTTTACAGCTACTGCTAAAACGTGGCCTGTGTCTCCCCATCTTACCATGCTTATTAGGTATCCTACGATTTTTCCGTTTTTTTCGGCGGTTAGGAATCCTTCTGGGTCTGTGTTGTAGATGTGTTTGAGTAAGCGTAGTGGGTAGGGGTCCTTGAATGATTCTTCTGCTATTTCGTGGACGGTTGGGAGGTCTTTTGGTTTTGCATCTCGGACGTGGATTACTCCTTGTGTCACCATACTTATCTCTTGTTGAACTAAGGTAATCAATAATAAAAACTACTTGCAAACTATCCTTAAAAATGATTATAAGTATTGGTAAGGGGGAGAAAGATGAGGATTATTCACAAAGATTTGGAAGAAGATTTGATAAAACTTCGAACGGAGAATTTGAACGATTTGTGGCACTTACAGCACCTGATATCTCCTGAAGATGTTATAACTGCAGTTACTTGGAGGAGGCCGGAGTCGGAGTCTGATAAGATTAGGTCTGAGAGGCGTGAGAAGGAAAGGGTTAGGTTGTCTGTTCGTGTTAAGGAGGTTGAGTTTCAAAAGTTTTCGAATAATTTGAGGGTTTTGGGTGTTATTGTGAGGGGTAAGGATGTTGGGAATCATCATGCTATTAATTTGGATACTGATTCTGAGTTTACTTTGGTTAAGGATTGGAAGCAGGAGGATTTGGATAGGGTTGATGAGGCTGTTGAGGCGAGTGAGCGGCCTGATGTTTTGCTTGTTGCTTTGGATGATGAGGTTGCTACTTTTGGTTTGGTTAGGCAGTATGGTTTGGAGGAGTTGGGTGAGGTTGTTTCTTCTAGGTCTGGGAAGATGTATGAGTCGGATCGTGAGTTGTCGGAGAAGGAGTTTTTTGGGGAGGTTTGTTCGAAGATTAAGAATCATGTGAGGGATTTGGGTGTTCCTTCGGTTATTATTGCTGGGCCTGGTTTTACGAAGAAGGAGGTTTTTTCGTTTTTGGAGGATAATTATCCGGATTTGGTTGAGAGGGTTCATTTGGGTAGGACTAGTCATACTGGTAGGTCTGGTTTGAATGAGATTATTAAGCGTGGGATTGTGAAGCGTGTTTCTAGTGAGGATCGGGCTTCGAGGGAGACTGAGTTGGTGGAGGAGTTGTTGGAGAGGGTTTCGAAGGATGGTGATGCTACTTATGGTGTGGATGAGGTTGAGAGGGTGGCGGAGGTTGGTGCTGTTGATAAATTGTTGGTTTCGGATGAGAAATTGAGGGATGATCGTGAGGAAATTTCTCATGTGATTGAGAAGACTAGGGATACTGATGGGGAGGTTATAATTATTAGTTCTGAACATGAGGCGGGGGTTCAATTATCGAGGATGGGTGGTTTGGGAGCTTTGTTGCGGTATAAACCGTCTTAAATCAGAGTTTTTTTGAAAATTAGGAATTAAAAGATAATAAACTAGTAAAGTTAAGAGGTCGAAATCGAATGAATTTGTTATCTATAATTTACATTTTGCCTCTCATGGGAACTGTTCTGATTACTCTCGCCGGAGTTTATTACTTGAATACGGAATTCGAAAAAACTCGGATTATAAAAATCGTAACAATTAGTCTAATTCTTCTAAGCCTGTGGATAACCACGTATGGAATCGAACTCTGGGTGGGAAGTCTTTCCAGTTCCCTTCTTTGGAACAAAATAGGGTTCATAACCATTTTTCTACTTCCAGTATTATGGATTGTTTTCGGACTAGAATATACCGGAAGCAAAGATATGGTGAACAAAAAAATCATAGGAATACTACTGATAATCCCAATAGTTTGCACCATTCTACTATGGACAAACTCCTATCACCAACTATTTTTCAAAGGTA
>CAZSNS010000006.1:30072-38569 GCA_964608515.1 Hadarchaeota archaeon (SeqCode) | reverse complement strand
TATAAGCCTGAAAAACATCGGACCATTAACATCTGTAGTCTATAATCAGCGAGGGATAGGTTTTTGGCTGTTTAGCGGTTATGGTTATTCCTTACTTTTTATAGGAATATCTCTAATATTGTTCAGACTAGCAAGCTTAGGTCGGATATATATAAAGCAAGCTATTATCTTGACTGCTGCTTTCATACCTCCAGCTTTAGGAAATATCGCTTACAATTTTTGGCTTTATCAATACCCCATATATAATCCGACTCCTATATTGTTGACAATTGGTTTACTGGTAGCGGGTTGGGATGTTCTAAGATTTCGGTTTTTAGATGTACTACCGATGGCTCGTACTACTATTTTTGAAAGACTGGAAGATTCGATAATAATTGTGGATAGACAAGATAGGATTGTTGATCTGAATGATTCGGCGACTGAGTTTTTGGAAACGTTTGGAGAGAACGTTGATGAAATAATTGGAGCGGAGATTAGCGAAATTTTTCCCCCTGTTTTGGATTTTGAAGAGGAAGATATGGAGTATGAATCCGGATTGGAGGTAGAGCTTTCTGAAAACGAAGAGAGTTTATTTTTCGAAGTTAGAAAAGTTCCTTTCTACAATGTAGAAAATCAGTATGTGGGAGAGGGTTTTATTATCAGAGATATTACAGGTCGTAAGAAAGCAGAGGAGAGGGAAGAGTTTTTACACTCATTGTTAAGGCACGATGTTGGGAACAAATTGCAAGTCTCTAGAGGTAATTTAGAACTAGCTTTGGACGAAGCCGATCTTTCAGAAGAAGTATTGAAGAGAATTAATAATTCTATAAACGCGTTGGAGGAAGGAGACGAGCTTATACAAAAAGTTAGATCTTTGAGAAAATTAGAAGAAGAAAAAATAGAAGAAGTCGACATAGACTCCATAATTGAAAAAGTGTTAGAAGAATTAACCCCGCAAGCCGAAGATAAAAATATAGAAATTAATTACGAACCCATCAAACAAAGCGTAATGGGAGGGGACCTTCTCGAAGAATTATTCCTCAACTTAATAGAAAACTCCATCAAACATTCAGAATGTCAAAAAATCAAAATTTACGGACAAGAGAAAAACCAAAATCGTGAAATAATTATCGAAGACAACGGTTGCGGAGTCCCAGAAGAAGAACGAGAAAAAATCTTCGAAAAAGGATTCAAAAAAGGAAAAAATGCCGGATCCGGACTAGGAATGTACCTCGTAAAAAGAATAGCAAAACAATACCACGGAAACATTAAAACAGAAAGTTCCGGACTCGGAGGATTAAAAACAACAATCCAACTAGAAAAACCATAAAAACAAGTTATTTTTTGTTACACCCATAACAAAAAACATAGAAAAATATATCTCAGGTGTACACTATTACCATTCACTGAGGAGAGATGGTTGAAATTCACCAATGTGAATAAACGTATTCTTTGGACCATAGGTGTGGGGGTTTGAAGTGTTAAAATGAAAGAGGAACTTATCGCACCCTGTGGAATGAATTGTGCTGTATGTGTGTCTTACTTTGGGTATACGATGGCTGGTAAAAAACGTGAAAGCCGATGCCTTGGCTGTAAACCACGAGATAAAGGTTGCTCTTTTCTGAAGAAAGACTGTGGTAAACTATCAAACGAATCTGTGAAATATTGTTTTGAATGTGAAGACTTTCCATGTGAAAATTTAAAGGAACTTGATGAAGGCTATCGAGAGAAATATGGTATGAGCATGATAGAGAATCTCGAATTTATTAAGAAGAACGGAATCGAAGCTTTTCTCGAACAACAGAAAGAAAAGTTCAAATGCCCTGAGTGTGGTAGCACAATATGTGTTCATACCAGAAAATGTTACAACTGTAAAAATCCCTAAAAATAAAAACAGTACTTCTCCCCCCATTTGAGTTTCGGAATTAATTAAACCAGTTAAGACTTGTTTGGTCTGATTCTTGTAAGATTACTTAGATTTACAGGAATATTAATAAGCCATACCATAGTAAGAAGAAAAATTTTGTTACAAATACTACTAATTAGTTGGGTTTACACCTATAACAAAATTTTAACTATGTGAAAAATTTTCCTATTGCTAAATATTTTTACTCGTTTTTGTTCCAAGGTTTTAGAATGGATTTTTTTCTTCCTTTAGCTATGTATTCCGGATATTTTTCCGAGAAGTAGTTTGTGAACATTAACCCGCCGACAATCAGGACATAGAGTGCTGGTGAGAATATTAAAAGTCCGTATGTTTCGAGAATTGTGATTCCTGATCCCATTAGTAGGAATATGCAGGTCCAAACGAGAGTGAGGATATTGTTGGTTCGGATGAATATTTTGTTTTCTGTAATATTGGTCGGATAGTTATATTTTGAATAATCGATAGTCAAAGCCCTGACAAAGATGGATAATCCCCAGATTAGAGCTATCGAGATATAATTAATCTGAATTCCAAAATTTTGCAAAAAACCAAGATAAAAAATGCTCCCGATATTTAAAATAATGAAATAAAAAAGATTGGCGCTTTCAAAATAGGTCAGGTCGAAATCTTTGATTTTCTTAATACTTGCAAAAATTATGCTGAACAACAATGGTGCAAGGATTCCTAAAAAATAATTAGACTCTACAAAAATCCAGGAAAGAATCCAAGGAATGAAAGAAAAAGTCATAGCGCCCCTACCAACCAAAACAGAATCTCCATCCCACTCCACCTCTTTTTCTTCCCCACCACCTTCACCGGAAGGGAATAAGTCATCCAAACGTTTAACCAGTTCAAAATCTCCCTCAATTTTGTAAAGACCTTCCAACATAGCCTCAGGACCATCTATCTCCCCATTGGAAATCTTTTCCCAATTCTCGTAAGTGGTGATTATTTTCGCTGTAAAATCCTCGCTGGGTCCTTTTTTGAGTTCGCATTCCTTATCTTCGATGGTGAGATGATGTGTTTCTTCCAAGTCGGTGAATTCAAACTCTATAACAGCTTCTAAATCCCCCGCTTCCTCAGGATCGAAAACATCACTCATCAAACTCAAAAAATCATAACCTTTGCCTGTTTCACTCATGGGGAGGTCCACCTTCTTCCCAGCTTGCGTTGGCCATCTCGATATACTCTTCAACGGGTACTAGTTTTTTGTTGAGAGTTTTTCTCGTATTTTCGGTGAAAGATCCTCTTTGTGCAAATTCTTCACCTGCTTGCTCGGCAGCGTCTAAATACCAAGAGACTTCATCTCGTAGTATCTCTATCGATAATAATTCTCCCATTACTGAACAAATTTTTTCGTTAAGATTATCTCCTGTAATTTTTTCAAACTGTTTTATGAGCAATTCGAAGTTGCTATGTTCGGGAAATCCGCATGTGGATATCAGAATATTTTTTCTATTTCCCATGTCGTATCTTTGAGGATGGGAGTAAGAGTCTTCCTTTCTAATTATTTTAGGTTTGTTGATAGGTAAAGTTCTCTCTACAAATTTCTTCATTATCGAAGTCATCCCATAATGGTAAAGAGGAGTAGCCCAAATCATCAAATCCGCATCTATGTATTTGGGCAGTAAATCTTGCATATCGTCATCATAGATACACTCACCAGAGTTTTCCTTCCAACAAGCGAAACAACCGGTACAATTTTTAATTTCCTTATCCTTCAACTGAACGTTTTCAAAAATAAATTCAGAATCTCCCGTTTTCAAGCCTTTTACGAATTTTTTAACTAACTTGGCAGTGTTGCCTCCTTTCCCTCTAGGACTCCCATTTAAAATTAAAACATTAGTCAAAAATATTCACCAATTCAAACTGTCTTTTCAAATCTTTAGCTCATATTTTTTGTCGTTTTAGTAATACTACCCTTTTCAGGTTATTATTATCGTTTAGTTTGAATAAGTCAACCATTTTATTTAGAACCATATTTTTTTGTTACACCCTTAACAAAAAATCGTTTCTTTTCTATCCCGTTAGTTAGTAGGTTTCAATCTCCATTTCCTTGATTCTCTGAAAGTCCGAATCTTTTGTCACAAGTACAAGGTTTCGGTTTTTAACCATTCCTGCGATGATTGTGTCGATTTCGGCTACTGTTTCTCCTTTTTTGTTTAGCTTACGGTGGATGTCGCCTGCTGCTTTCGCGTCCTCTGGTTTAAAAACAAGCACTTCCTTGTCGTGGAAAAGATTGGAAGGGTTGAACTGGCTGAATTTCGAGAGTTCGTAAACGCATGGGGTCCCGGTTACTTCTTGCCCTTTTATGTTTTCGTGTTTTTGTGTCGCATTTTTTTGTTCGTTTATGAGATCTATGAGAAAGCTAGTGTCCAGAAAGTAGTCTTTCACGTTCTTCGTCCTCCTTGTCTCTTTCTCGTTTAACGTCGCTCCATTCCAAGTTTAGGTCAGTCTCCATTAGATTGGAGAAGTCTTTTCTTGTTTTGTCGGTGAGTTCCATTATCACATCGCTGAAGCTTTTGTCGTCGTTTTTTAGTTTTTTTAGTCGTTTGTAGGCTTCTTCTTTTATGGAAATTGTTTTCGATGACATGTGTATTTGTATGTGTATTTGTACTTATTATTTTTTTGTTAGATTTTTGTTACACCCATAACTCACAGAGAAATCTCTCTTCACCTCATCCATTTCCTCGCAAGCACGACAACAAAAAGGGCCACAAAAAAGGCTCCGAGAAGTGCCTCGATAGAAGAAATGATTCTAGCAATTATTCCTACTGGATAAATGTCACCAAATCCAAGAGTTGTGAAAGCAACGATGCTATAGTAACTCAGATTTAGGGGATTAGCTGTAGCTCCGTTTTGGAGACCAAAGATACCTGTTGAAGGATTTATTAGACCATCAAAAATGTATATTGCCGTTGATATTAGAATTGTGGAAGAAGACAACTCAAGAACATTTTTCCATTGAGTCCCATATTCAGAAGTGAAATCGACAAATAACCACTCTAGAGTTCTAACGATACTGGGTTTTTGAGCTCTCCTTGCACGCATTTCCTCAACGAACATTAGATCAGCTGCTTCTTTCCTACCTTCTGTATCATATGAAATTTTTTGAACACGGCATGCTTCTTCTTTTGACTCGGCTCTTTCAAAATTATCCTCAGGAAATTTTTTTGGATCTCTAAGTATCGATATTCCCTGTCTAAAATCAGTATTTTGAAAATTCAACTTGCCTTTGAATTTTGCCTCTTTAAAATTGCTAGGTCGTTCAAAAATTATATTTGCAAAATCCGCGTCGCTTAAAAAATTTGCTTTTTTGAAGTCAGTTATTTCTTTAAATCTGCTGTTTCTAAAGAATGAATTTTTCTTAAAAACTGCACTCTTAAAGTCTATTAATTCTTTACAAACCACCTGATTAAAAAAAACTGTTCCATGGAAATCCGCCTCTTCAAAACTAGTTTTTTCATTAAAAACTGCTCGACTAAATTCTGATGTGCTTCTAAAAACCGTTTTAATGAATTTAGCAAACTTTTCAAATTTTGTTTTACTGAAACTACAAGAAGCGATGAAATCGCCATTGTTGAAATAGGCGGTGCCTTTGAAGATAGCTCTATTAAAATCGGTAGGTTCATTGAATTCTGTTTTTCTGAAAACAGCTGACTTTTCGAATACCGCTCTTTCAAAAGAAGCTAATCCTTCAAATGTAGCATCCCCAAAAACAACCCTCTCTTTAAAAACAGATTCGGAGAATAAAGGTTTCAAACCCTCAGGTGTTTTTGGAAAAAAGAAGCCGGAAAAATCCAAATTAGTTCTAAAAACAGATTTATTTTCTTCTTCGTATACCTCACATCTTTTCCTAATGCTTGTATAGAAATTCTTCGCCTCCTTCTCATCTTTCCCAGGCTTGTGAAAAAGACAGTAATCTTCCTCATCCTCATAATCCTCGTGACAGTTATCAATGTCTAATTCTTTCGCACGTTTGCATCGCGGCGACAAAGAACATTCCCCCAATCCTTTCGACAGGTGAAAATGACTCGCGTAGGGGTAAAAATTCTTTGAAAACAAAAATTTATTCGATTAGTCAGTCAGAATTTATTGAGATAGTTTCATTTCCACTATATAAACCTCAATCCATCAATGAAAAAACGGATAAGATGAGTGAGACGGACGAGATGGAAGAACTTTTCGAAAAACTGCCTTGCTTGAAGAACAGTTCGAGAAAGAGCAAGAAATCATAGAACAACTGGTGAAGGCGGAGAGGGAATATTTGAAAATCCTTCGAAAAATAGAATGGGTTGAACACTTAGATTAGTTTGATCAACTTTCTCGAAATTAGCGAAAGTATTGTTGATATCGTTTATTTTATACTTTCTTGGTTTTTCGAATCGGCTCTTTTTCCTTTTTAGAATGAAAAAATTTTAGTTTTTTTGCCCTCTTGATCGGATTTTATTCAGAAGAATTTTTTATTATGAAATTTCTTATTTTGAACTATTTCTGATGTTATTCCATAGTTTGTTGGCTTTTTTCAATATGTTTGTCGATAAGGTCGGAGTATTCATTATCTAATTTGCGGAGTTTTTCTACTGTCCATTCTAAAAGAAGATAGTAGTTTTCTGGCTTGAAATCCATATTGCAGACGGTTCTAAGATATTGTTCATCATGTTCTGAAACTCTGAAATATTCAAGGTTCTGTTTCCAATTAATTATTTTCTCTTCAAACTCTTCGTGGTCATCCCCACTCATGAGGCAGTCATGGTGATTGTGTTTTTCTTGGTTGATGTATTTATATTCAAATTTTAGTGTTATTGGTCCTTCAATTCCAGCTCTGGGGTTAAATTATCCAAAACAAGCCCTCCAAACATGTGAGGTTTACTTCAGAGAGCGTAAAAATTTTACTTACTTTATCCGGTATTCTTTTGGGAAGCTTATGAACATTAAATGCTTTTTCGGGTTTCACGACTGGAAGAAACTCGGAGGTCCGCAAACGATAGGGACTGGAAAGGTGAAGCAAAGATTCAAATGTAAACGTTGTGATGATGTTAAAACAGAAAAATACTAAACTAATCCTTCATATCCGATTGAAAAAACGATATTCATTATGATCCGTAAGTTAGTGCAAACCAAATCATGAAAAGAACAGAAAAGATTATCATCAAGATAACGAAAATCCACATTGGTTTTCCGGAATATTTCACTTTTTTCATTTTAAACACCTCCTTCATAGGGGAATACAGCATTATTTCATTAACCCTTCATAACTATTTATGATGTTATTAAAGGGTTTAAAATCTTTCGATTAAGTAAAGGTTTTTAATTAAAGGGTAAGTAATAAAATGGATTTTCTATAAGGTTTTTAATTAAAGGGTAAGTAATTATAGTTTTTTTAACTGTATTTATCCCTAATATTATTACCTAATTCGATAAAAAAAACTTCAAAAACTTTGAGGTCATTATTAAAGATAAAATGAGGTTTTATTTATAAGTGAGAAGGTTTATATCGTCCAAATTTATGATATAAGCTTGTGAACTTTTGTTTCAAAATAAACCGGATGTGAAAACGATAGTGGTTGCCAGATCAACAATTCCGGTGATTGTGGTCCGTTGATTGTCCGAAGAACGAAAAGGGACGAAAAAAAATGACGAAATTTTTTCTCTTATTAGTAGAGAATGAAAATATAAGAGTGGCAAGATGAAAATAGAATTACAAATTTGATAAGAGCGAACCTTGACTTTATATGAACAAACTCTAAAAGATGATGATGAATATGGGTGGAACTGACCTTTCTGAAGAAGAAAAGTTCTCAATAGTAGTTTTGCATAACGCAAAAAGTATTCTAGGGGAAAAAAGTGAATATCTTCGATCCACTCGAATGACGAAACTTGTATTTTATATTTCCCAATTAATTGATTTCAATCTTACTCGAGGATGGTACAAATTTGGAGCTTATTCACCCACTGCTTTTAAAATTTCTAAAAAATATTTAGAGGAAGAAAATTTGGCTAGTTTCAACCCCCCTCAAGATGTATTAAAAGATGCTAAAACATCACTTAAAGATGAAATAAAAGAAATTAATAGTTATTTAAAAAGAACATCTTATAAGTTTAGAAGAGGTGGAGAGAAGTTTTACAAGTGGATATACGAAAATTTAGCCCCCCTCTTCGTAAGAGATATTTATAAGTCTCATCGTTCTCTTGAAAAATCTTTCAGTGATATTTTTTTAAAGTTCGATAAACTTGAATCTGATAAATTTGAAGCTGATTTCAATAAAGAATATCGAGATATTGAAGAAAAGATAACGATTTACAACAGAAACTTAGACCATATAAAAGATAACGAAATTCTTGATTTGTTTTTTGAGTTCACCGATTTGCTTGAGTTGGGAATGCTGAAAGTAAAAAATTCCGAGCCTGAATCGGGTGGTAAAACGGAACGATTTTTCAAAAGACTCAAAGATATTTATTGTAGTGAGAACCCGGATATATGGTTAACCATAGTCCCATATAAAGACACAGTAACTGGCCCGAAAGCTGAAGAAGAAAAGGAGAAACAAAAAAGGAGAAACAAGCTTATATGAAGCCACACCTCGAATG
>CAZSNS010000006.1:0-30062 GCA_964608515.1 Hadarchaeota archaeon (SeqCode) | reverse complement strand
AAAAGAGAAAAGAGAATGCAAAAAGGAAATAAATAAAATATATAATGAATTTACGAATATTCTACCTTCTGAAGAAGAATTAATTGAAGAAATAAAATGTAAAGATAAGGAATTGGAAGGGGAGAGAAAATCTTTGAGAGAGGTTTATTCTAGCATTGGAGAGTGAAAAGGGTGGAGCTTTCTCTAGATACATGTGTATTATGGGGTAAATGTGATCCAAACGATAATCATAGCGATAAATGTCAAAGCTTTTTTAGTGATTACCCTCTTGAGGAACACGATTTTTATATTTTCCCAGAAGTGGATAGAGAACTTGACGGAAAAAAAAGGAAAAGAAGACAAGAACTATTAGACGAAGGGGAAAAAGAGCAAGCAGACCTTTTTAGGAAGATAGAGCTTCGTCTTAAAGTGGTAAGAAAAAAAATAAAAACTGAATATAATGAGGAAGTGAATCAATTTGACGATATTAAAGAGGCCATTTTTGACTTCATTGGAGAAGAATCCGATGCAAAAATAGCTGCTAGTGCTATGATTTGGAGCCGAGATCCGATTTTGGATAAACCTATTTTTGTATCACTTGATTATAGTCATATAATTGAACATAGGCAAGGTATAAGGAAGGAGGCCGAACTTGCCGTTTCATGGGAGAGCATCCCTCTTTTGATAAGAACAGTAAAAGAACTGTGTAATTAACTTGGATTCAAATTCTTTGTTCTAAAATTTTGGAAAATTTCTGTTGCGATTAAAGAAAGGAGTGATTTTAAAATAAATTGGCAGAAAAATAACAAGCTTGAGTTATTTTTTCGTTACACCCATAACAAACTACCACCAAAAATCTAGAAGAATCTTGTAGTTACTTATAATCCTTTCAGAGCAAATTTGCGGAGTTTAGGATTCCAAGAATTTTTCCATTTCTTCCACTTACCAGAGTGGCGACTTTGTATATTTTTGCCCATGTCTTTCACCACTTCCGCGAAGCCTGCAGCATTCACGATGCATGATACAATCTCGGAAGGCTAAGAGCGTCGGCGGCGATATTAAGTCACTTTTCGATGGGTTCGAGTCCATCTTCGTGGCTCTTTTCAGCGTAAATGTGGGTGGAATCTGCTTGGACCTCCATACTGGTCTTGTGCTTTATATTTTTCTTTACAACTTTTCGATCGCGTCGAGCAAGTCACCATACACGTCGCTCTTGATGTACAGACCGGACCGGGTGAGTTCCTTCAGCAGCTTTCTTCCCTCTACCTTTCCCATTTTTTCTTTTTTCACGGCTAGGAGGACGAGGGTCGTTGTCCAGAGAGTTTCCACCCCGTTCGCTTTGGCCACTTTTATGAGCCAGGAATCGTTCGTTACTAGTTCTGATGAGGTTTCTTTGGCGAGTTGGAGAACTTCGCCGTCTTCGGGTTCTATTTTTTCGCTCTTTACTATTTTCTCGATTTCGTCCTCATCCTGAACCTCCAATATTTCAATCCATCCTTTTTCCTTCCCCTTTTCGATGGGTCTGGTTCCGGGCTTCCCGAGCTTCTTGGCTTCGTCTATGGTTTCACGCTTCACGCATGGAGGGATTAAAACTCTATCGAATAACTCCTTTAACAGGTCTATTCTTCCAATTCTGGAGAGATGTATCAAGGGGCCCGAGTCGCAGACGGCCATCCTATCTCTACTCCTCGAGGTTGGCAAGGTCGTTCTGGAGGTCCTCCGCCGTGTATCCCAGTTGTATCCCAGCTTCTTTCGCTCGGTCGAGCATTTCGACGTAGGTCAGTTCGGCCTTTCTAGCGGCGGTTCGGAGGGTGATTCTACCCCCTCTTAGTTCTTCCAGAGCTTTTTCTATTTTCCAGTCTCCGACGGCTTTGTCGAGGAGTTTTCTGATTATTGTGGATCTGTCCGCCTTCTCGTCCTGTTCGATTTCCTCCAGTTTTTTCAGCAAATCCTCGGAAATTCGGGTGGTAATAGTCTTCATCTTACCCCCATATACAATATATTCGTAACGATACGATATAAACGTAATGGGAAACCTCGGCAAGACTCCACACACCCTATTTTCGTCTATCCAACCCTTATGAACGGTGAAGTATGGTGCGGGGAGAGAGTCTGAACCACCTCGAAACCACATACAAAACCGAAAGGAGAGTTATTATGTAATTTTTCTCTTGACATGCTTGAGGGGATAAAAAAGTAAATTTTCGCTACAAAGAAATTATTTCCATCACAACCGAATAAACAGTAAATTCAACCCTGTAACATCCATTTCAGAGAATTTTTTCTTCATTTTTTATGATTTGGTGAGATAAATCAATGTGAAACCCCATAAGTTTACCTGGTGTTAAGATTGGAAGGAAACGAAAATCCATCCCTCGAAAGCTTGGTCGAAGAGTTAGACTTAGGTATCGAAACCCTACACCCCGGCGGACTAGAAACCACAAAACGACTTGCTGAAATGTGTGGAATCGATGAGAATATGAAAGTTCTCGATGTAGCCTCAGGAACAGGCTTAACCGCTATTTTCTTAGCCGAAAACTACGGTTGTTCTGTGACGGGTATAGATCAGTCCGAGATGATGGTCGAAAAAGCGAGGGAGAAAGCAAAGGGAAGTGAGATGGACGTTGAATTTTTGACGGGCGACGCACACAAGTTACCGTTTGAAGATGGGTCTTTCGACGTGGTTATTTCCGAGAGTACTCTATGCCTTTTGGAAAAGGAAAAAGCTCTTGACGAGATGGTGAGGGTTGTGAAAACTGGAGGTCGAGTGGGAATTCACGATATTTGTTGGAGTAAAGATGCGGATGAAAGCCTGAAAAGGAGGCTTGATGAGCTTGAAGGTGAGAGGCCGGAAACGAGGGAGGGATGGGTAAATCTGTTTGAAAAAGCGGGACTGTCAGAGATCGAAGCGGAGGAAAGGCCTGAAGTTATAGATGGTTGGATGGAAGAGATGGAGAGCGATCTTGGGATTTTGGGAAAATTGGAAATATTCATAAAAATTCTTAAGAAGTGGGGGTTCGGAGGTTTCTTGAGAATTAGAGAATCGGAAAATATTTTCGAGGACTCCCAGACCGGATATATCTTCATTGTAGGGCGAAAACCTTCAAAATTCTAACCAAATCGGGCAAGAAAGAAACCTCAAAGGAATGGAGTATTGAAAAACATTCATAGACCTGAAAATATTTTGACTGCAACTATTTCGGGTTATTTTTTGTCGAGAGAAGGGTTCCTTCTTTCAGGTAAGGAAATATTATGATATACGAGTTCATAGCATGGCACACTGCATCTGTTCTTATATCATATGTGTTTTTGAAGCTTGGATAAGGATAATTTCTGATAACGGCCCCGATTGCTCTGTCGGGATTTTGTAAGAAAAACGTATTGTTTTCAGAATAGGTATTTTGCACAAGCCACCGGATTGATTTAACCGCTGCGTCTTTGTATTTTTCTCTATTCGGTATGTTTTCCTGAAGACAATACTTGTACATTTCGGTCATTATTTCCGCAATCCAACCATTTCCGCTCGAAGACACAAGGCCCGACCATCTTCCATATCTTAAGAGGTTTTCCTCTTTCGTAATTTGTTTTTCTATGATTAATTGACTCAATTCCAAAAACACATTTTTATATTTCTCATTTTCCAAAGCCTTATGATAATCTAAAAGGGACATTACAACCCATGCGTTTGAAATTGAGTTTTTATCTCTATACCCCCCCTCTATATACCCATTTTCATTTTCATATTTCGTGACAAAACGGTCGGCAATTTTCTCTGCACTTTCAAGATATTTGTCCTTTTTTGTTTCTCTATAAAGCCTTGAAAGAGCTGAAAGTGTTTGGCCTTCATAGAGAAGTGACTCCTTTTTACCTCGAACCCATTTCCCGTCTGATTCTCTAAATCGAAGATATGGATCCATAGTACCATTAGAATTCTGCATTTCGAGAAGCCAGTTTCCAGCTAATTTTGCTGAATCAAGGTATTTTTCTTCTTCAGTGTAATTGTACAATTTTAGAAGTGTGAAGATTGAGAGGGAACTGGTACCGATTACGAATCTTTTTCTCTTTTTTTCCTCATTCAAATTATAGGAGTAATAAAAAGCACCGTAACCTTTACTCCCTTCTTTATCGTTTTGCATTGATAGTAAGAAGTCCCCCCATTTTGGCAACATGTTTATTATCTTAGGATCTTCATTGAGATTATTAGCTAGCATAAGAGTGTATACAATTGAGGCAGAATATACCGTCACTAAATGGTTTTCAAAATTATCGTTGAGGGCGTCATATCTTTTATAAAAACCGTTTTTCTCATTATGGTCTGCTTTAAACAAGAATTCTTTCCCTTGCCTGATTTTTTCACGAATTTGACTTTTCTTTAGAGTTTTAACTGGATTTATGAAATCTTTTGGAGGTAAAACTTCAAAATCTTTCTCTAGATTTTTTATTCTGGCGTTATATTTTCTGCTGATTTTTTTATTTATCTCAAACGCGACTGTAGTTTTCTCTTTGGGGTCAAAGGGTACTTGTTTTGCTGTTTCTTCCGCCCCATTGATAAACAGTTTTACTTCTGTTGTTTTAGATTGGTTTTCTAAATTTTTCGCTTCCACGGAGATTCTTACATTTTCACCATATTTCACTTCGTTAGGATTAACTTCAAGATTATTAAACTCTATACCAGTTCTTTTATTTTCAAATTTCAAGAAATAAAGCCCTGCCCCTGCAACTAGGATAGCAATGATTATTATGAAAATGATTATTTTTGTCGATATACCCTTTTTTTTCATTATAAACTAAAACCCGAATTATGTTTTTATCCATTTTCCAAATTCTTTATCCACAACTTTTAATGTTTCTTTAAAGAAAAGAAGATAGAAGGATTAATTGAAATTGGGGGATTGCTTCTGAAATTAAAAAAATATAGTCCTATTCTTGTACTTTTCATTATTCTTTCCGTCTTAGCAATCTTTTTTCGGTTAGAATGGTCCTCCATCAAACCCGTGGTCGGGGAAGCAACTCTAATATTCCAGTTGTTGATAGCCAGTACGATAATTGCTTTTTTGAGAAATGAGATTGGGATAGACACTTTCGGAGTGTTCGGTCCTGTGATAATCGCATTCGCTTGGATCGAAATGGGAATTATCTGGGGTCTTTTATTATTCTTCTATATATTCCTCATCGCAGTGACAACGAGGTTTATACTTGAACCTTTCGATTTAGGACCGGCCCATAGACTTGCTACTCTGGTGGGGATGGTGGGTTTGGGTATTATAATTATCAGATTTCTCGGTTCTATGGAATACATTCCCGCATTTAGCTTATTTGTTTTATTTCCCGTGATTCTGATTTCTTGGTACGGTGAAAGATTCACCAACCAAGTAATTCAAGTTGGGTGGCCTCAACCTTCGATCCGATTACTTTGGACTATAGTTGCAATCACTGCATCGTTTTTGGTGGTGAGTATAGATCCTTTCATATCTTGGTTTTCTCAAACTCCTGAAGCTTGGATGGTTTTAATCGCGATTAATGTTTTTGTGGGTATAGGGTCTGAGTTTAGGATTATGGATTACTTCCGGTTCGATACTTTAGTGAAAAGTTTAAAATCTCCTAAAGACAAATCTGAAATACTCAATATCAGAACAAGAAATAGGGAATATATCAGAAAATATAATCCAAAATACCTTCTTGGAAATTTTAACAAAGTAAAAATGAAAAACCTCTTCTCCGGAACCGAACTTCCCACGCCCGACACACACATGGTGGTCAAAAAATCAAGACAACTTGACGAACTTAGAAAACTAATCGACGAAAAAGAAGACCTAGTAATTAAACCATCGAACGCGTTTGGAGGAGGCGGAATTTTATTGATAAACGGTCGAGAAAACAACAAGTATAATACTTCACAAGGCAAGATGACGGAAGATGAAATAATCGGTCACACAAAACAAATCATCCAAGGCCAGTACTCAAGAGGGTATTTGAATAAAGATGCTGCGATAGTTGAAGAAATGATTCATCCTGAAGGAGTTTTACGAGATTATTCAGGAATAGGAATACCGGATCTCCGTGTTATCATCTTCAAAGGATATCCAGTAATGGCGATGACAAGGCTGCCTACCCAAGAATCTAAAGGGGCAGCAAACTTACACATAGGAGCAATTGGTGTAGGTATTTCCGTTTCAGAAGGCGAAGCAGTCGGCGCATACCAACAAACAAAAAACAGATTTTTGGAAGAACACCCGGACACTGAAAAATCACTAAAAGATATTAAAATTCCCGATTGGGAGAACATCCTAAACCTTTCCGTAAAAGCCGCTAACCTAACACAATTGGGATATGCCGGAGTAGATATTATTTTCAGTCAAGAAAAAGGACCAATCGTCCTAGAAGTAAACAGGTTCCCTGGCTTGGGAATCCAAAACGCTAACATGCGAGGACTTCGAAAAAGATTAGAATTCATAGAAGACTTACCTCTCGAATATGAATTCAAACCTCCGAAAGAAAAAGCCAAACTCGCAAGACAATGGGACAGAGAAGAGTGGGGTGACTTACTCAATGATAAACAGTAAAGCAAAGCAACTGATAATATTATCACTCTTACTATTACTACCCTTAATATTAGCGTTGAACCTCCCCGGAAAATTTCTAACTTCCGTTTATTCCCCTGTCAAAATTTTCTTCGCACTCATGCCCATTGCCTTCCTTGTCTACATAATCGGAAAATTCGTGAGCTTCTATAGGGTAATCGACTTTGAATCTGCTCCAAAACCAATCAAAAAAGAAGAACAAAAAAAGATAAAACCAAAAGATATAGCACACCCGGACAAAAAAACCTCGTTGAAAGAACCGATCGAAAAAAAAGCGCTTGATTTACAAGAAATTCTGATAATCTTATCATTATTATTTGTATTACTCGCCCTACAACTATCAGCTTTATAAGGAATTTTCCTAGCTAATTCAAAAATTAAACATCTAATTTCTTAATCCTATTACTCCACAAAAATTAGAAAAAATGCACTTTTTCGAAAAAAACAAAAACCTCAGCTGAAACTTTTATAACTATCAAAAGTTAGTCGGGCTTTAAAACTCAGACGCGAAGCTAGGCCACACCATCTCACCACTTGAGCAAAACCTTGCTAAGGATTTCTTTAATTATTCGCCAATTAGAAACGCATTTCGGAAAAATAAATACTGTTATTTTTTTCAAACAGCCCAATTTCCACACATACTAATGGTGATTTTAACGGGAAAAATCTGGGTTGGAGGAACTTAACTTTTTTTACGCGAAGAATCTAGCCCATAAAGGAATATTAATGTTGGATAAGCTTTTTCAGAACAAATCTGAAAGATGGTCGTTACTGGGTTCATTTTTGATTATTCTGGGTATATTTCTACCTTGGTACTATATTTCAGCCGCATATGAGATTCCTTGGGCTGGAGTACAGTTGGAGGGGCTTGTTTATGGTTACTCACTAACTTTCGGGAAATTATTCTTACTCATAACAGCCCTTTTCACCAGTTTGACTCTGGTGCCGCAGAAAGAGGCAAATAAATCAGAAATTTTTTGTGGTCAATTATTTACGGGGAGTCTGATCGTGATACTATTTATAACGAATGTTTTGAGCCCGATTTTTCGAGTTCCGGGCCCTAGTCCTAATATTGGTATTCTGATTGTGTTGGCTGGTTGTGTATTTCTAGCTTATGGGCTTAAGAAAGGGTATGAGAGCTTATAATTCATTCTCATTCGTTTGCGGTTTTGGAAAATAAGTAGAGGTTTGGTAGGTATAATTTTGGACTTGTGTGGATGAGTATTTGTAGGATTGTTGATTGGAAAGTTGTGGTAATGAATCGGTTGAAGTCTTTTTTATTGATTGTTTATTCTTGAGAGTTTTTGGGAGGGTTTGATTCTCCCAAGAGATAACCGCCGAAACCAGTTGTCCATAATAGGATTGGGTATACTACCCATCTTTCTATACCGCCAAGTTCAAGGAAGGCAAACGGGTTCGCATTTCCGAGAAATATCACGCCCAATAGGAAGAAAAGCGATATACCGCCGAACAGCATGGATAAGTACTTGAACGGGCCTTTGACGGTTCGAGATGAGAGGACGGCGGCGATGCCACCGCTGATGAACGTGATCATTGCAAAGAGTTGGTGCCAGGGGACCTTGTTTCCTGGGAACATGCCGACGCCGAAGATGCCGATGCCGAATAGGGCGAGTGGTATGGTGAGGTCTCGACGTTCATACACTAGATGGAGGAAGTATGTGGCGATAAGTAAGAGACCTCCAGAGGCAAGCATTGTGAAGTTGAATACTGTCGCTGCAGGTTGTTCGATGACGCTGTTGGGAGGGCGGGACGCTCCGAGGTCACTGATCTCTTGTAGAGTTGAGTAACCAGGGTATAAAACCTCAGCGGTGATAATCCCTAGGAGTGCAATTGCCCCGACAATAAACAGGATGGTTCCAGCTTGTGATTTTAACTCCGAAGAGGATTCTTCTTCAAAAAGCATAACATTTCGACCTACTAATTAGCAAAATAATCACCTACTTAAATTTTAAAATAGGTATTACTCGTCCGAACAAGTCCTTTTCTTCAAACCTAAAACCAATCATCAAAATTCGAAAATGGTCACTAAATTAGCACTGTTCCAATTGTTAATTTTCAAAATTACATATTTATTAGCAAATGTTGAAATTATAGGTAAGGAACTTGTAAATATGGATGTAGATATTGATAAACCCTGGAAATTCTTCTTTCTCACTCTCACATGGTCTTGGACCCTCTGGACTATCTGTATTGTCCTCGGGTTTAATATCAATAGTTTTCCAGGCATGATTTTCTATATTTTAGGTGCGCTTGCCCCCTCAACAATCGGAATCTTATTAGCCCGGCTGAACGAAGACAAAGAATATTGGAACGATTTTAAGAATCGAATAACTAATTTTGAACTAATCCAAGGAAAATGGTACTTGATAATATTTGGACTGATTCCCGTCACAATCCTCATAGCAGTACTAATAAATTATCTAACAAATGGAACTATCCCACCTTTCACAGTCTTAAAGAATTATTTAACGAATCCATTATCCTTGGTGGGTTTTGCAACAGCAACACTCATCGGAGGTCCGCTATTAGAAGAGCTGGGCTGGCGAGGGTATGCTCTTGATCATTTGATAGAAAAGGATAGCTTGATCAAGTCTGGATTAATAGTAACTCTTTTCTGGATGGTCTGGCACTGGCCGCTTTTTATGGTTGAAGGTACTCTTCAGTCAACTTTGATAGGGGAATCTTTTGTTCCCATTTTGAGTTATAATATCGAAATTTTCTCTTACGGAATTATAATCGTCTGGATCTATAGCAACAATGGTAAAAGCATCTTGTCTGCTATTCTCTTCCATTTCAGCCTCAATTTTTTCGCTGGAATTACAAATCTTCCAACTACAATCAGGTACTTTGAAACAACCATCCAGTTAATCATAGCAATAATTATTCTAATCTATTGGAAAAATAGGGACTTGAAAAATCCTTTCGAATAAAACCGCTACTAATGTCGTATTTTGAATGAAAAATACGAATACTCCTCAAGGAAATATTACCTATGTGAATTATATTTTATAATGAGAGGTAGAATTGTGGTATAGGAGGTCTAAATGGTTTTGGAATTGCCTTATGAAGGTCAGGAGTTTTATGAAGTTGAAATTTGTGGTTTGGAAAGAAAACTCCCGTTGAGAAAAGTTTCTGAAGGTGTTTATATTGCTTCGAATCATGCGCTGGTGCTTGGTTGTGACATAGATTTTACTAGAAAGGTTGGAGAAAAGCTTGCGGAGAAAATTATTGAATCAAGTTCGGATCCAGAAGTTTTACTTTCTGCGGAAGCTAAATCCTTGCCTCTTGTTTACGAAGTTGGTAAAAATTTGGACCATGGAGAAATAGCTATTGCGAGAAAAAGTGAAAAAACATACATGGAAAAACCGACCGAAACCAAGGTTAAATCAACCACAACTGATGGAGAACAAAAACTAGTTCTGGACGAGGTGAACCAAGAGAGAATCGAAGGAAAAAGAGTCTGCTTAATAGATGACGTAGTAACAACCGGAAAAACCATGAACGCTCTCGAAGAACTGACAAATCGCTTTCAAGGAAAAGTCGTATGCAGAGCGGCGATATGGTTAGAAGGAAAAGAATACTCAGAAACCCTCATATATCTAGACGAATTGCCGATTTTTAAGAAAAAATAGTACCTCAAAGAAACGCGTTGAATAATAGGCCGAGAGTTATTATTCCTACGGATATCACGAGGGCGTATGTCACTATCAGTCTTTTTTTCATGACCTTTTTCAACATCACAAACTGTGGTATTGACAGTGCTGCCACTGACATTATGAAAGCTATCGAAGTTCCCAAAGGCAGACCTTTTCCGATCAGGCTTTCCATCACTGGTATCACTCCCATGATATTGGTATAGATAGGTACTCCGACCGCCACGGCTGCTGGCACTGCTAGTGGACCGGTTAGGTAGTTGGTTACGATTTTTTGTGGGACGTATCCGTGTACGATGGCTCCTATTCCTACTCCTAGTAGGACGTAGGGGATGACTGATGTGATTATGTCTTTTGCTTCGCGGTATGCTCTTTTTCCTCTTTCTTTGAGTCCGACTTTTTGTTCTGTATAGTTTTGGTCTCCGATTCCGAATTTTTTTACATATTTTTCAAATCCTAGATTGTTGAGGAGATATCCTCCGATTATTCCTATGGTCACTCCCCCTAGGACGTAGAGTAGGGTTATTTTCCAGCCGAGTATGCCGAAGAGGACTACTGTTGATGCTTCGTTGACCATTGGGGAGACGACTAGAAAAGTTATCGTCATGCCGAAAGGTATTCCGGCTGCTACGAATCCTAAAAATATTGGAATGGTCGAACATGAGCAAAAGGGTGAGACGATTCCAAGGACGGCTGCTAGTCCGTATCCTAGGATGCTGTGTTTTCCTTTGAGATATTCTTTCACTTTTTCGGGCTTGATATAAGTTCTTAGAAATCCTACTCCGAATATGACTAAAAATAAAATAAAGGAGATTTTTAGGCTGTCATAAACCCAAAAGTGCAAAGATTCAGCTGCTCTACCAGACAAACCGGACAACGAGACTATGTATGTTGCTATCGTTTCGAAAACCATCTTACTTCAGTTCCTCTCGTATTTCGTCTTCGGACGGAACTCTTCCGCTAATTTTTACCTCGCCGTCAACTGCTAAAGCAGGAGTATCCATCACTCCTTTCTCCGCAATCTCTTCAAAATCGTCCACTTCGATCAGGTCAATATCCTCGTCTTCCAAATCGTCAACTACTTTCTCCGTCCTTTCAAACAACTTTTGACAGTTTGCACAGCCAGGTCCTAAAACTTCAACTTTCATTATTCATCTCCTCCACAATTTTCAAAATTTTTCTAACTTTATCCGGATTTTTTACCCGTCCTTCAAGCCTCTTGCCCCTCTTCCTCGTCTTCAACAAGCCCGCGTCATCCAATTTTTTAAAATGGCGATAAATCACCGACATATCCTTATCCACCACTTCATCCATCTCACAATAACACTTGTACTCATCCTTATCCAAGAGGTGTCTTACTATCTTGATCCTTTGCTCCGAGGCCAGAGCCTTGAAGAGTTCTGAAGAACTTTGCATTTATGTGCAATAATGCAAAGTTGGGTTTATAAATTTAACTAATTTCACAACCTCACAACTCATACAGAAAAATAGCAATACGTAAAAAATTGTCAAAAAATGAAGTTTCGAAGATAGTCCATTATCCACAACAACTACGGTTTCCGCTCGCGCCTTCAGGAGTGTACCCTTTATCTTTCTTTAAACTGCCCCAACAATCTCGACAAACCATTATATCCCCTTTTTCAGGATGGCTTATCTCGTAACGAGATTTTACTTCCTCACCACAATGCTCACATTCAGGCATCTTATCAGCCTTCACTATTTCTATATTAATTTTAACCGATTTGGTTTAGGAACAACATGAGTCCGTTCCTTCCGTGTGACCACAACATGACCCGGTGAAAATTTCCTCAGCCACCGTCATCGCAGCATTTACAATCATGTGAAATGGGACCACTTCGTGCTCTTCTCCACCTACTATTACGGTTCTACATTCTTCATCTCCACAAACGTCGCAACACTCGGTCGATCCAACATTTGCATTTATCAAATCTTCGAGAGCTACATCATTGATAAAAATCCGGTTAGATGCTTTCGGGTTTTCCTTAAACTCTTCCTCAGATAGTTTTTCCTTCTCTAACTCAACATCTATCCCCAGCCTAGGAAGAGCATCTTGCAATTTTTCGGCTGCTTTCTCAACTTGTTCTTCGGTAGAACTGCAACGTTCACACGTTCCTCCATCCGAAAACAAGCGTTGCCATCTGATTGTGATCTTTCCTTTAGAGTTCTGCATTATCATCACCACCTACAGGTTTGTCATTAAAGGTTCTAGACTTTCCCCGACCATTTCTTCTAACTCGCCGGTTTTCATTAAAGATATACAACACATCTCATCATCCCTCTTCATGCTAACTACGGCTAATTTCGAATCCGGTTCGATTTCAAACTTTTCTCTAACCTCTTTCGGTAAAACCATCTGCCCCCTATCATCCACTTTTACTACAGATTCAACCTCACAACTACAATTATCATTCAATGATTTTTCTTCAGACATTATTTCTTATTGTTATTTGCTCACTTTTAAAACTCTCTGAAAATTCTGAAAAATCAGAAAATTCAAAATGATTTTTATTTTCAAGAAGAACTAAGATCAAACTCCTCATGTAAAGCTCTCACGGCGTCAACAACATCTTCTTCGAGAACCGCAAATGAAATATTTAGCTCGGATGAACCTTGGGATATTGCCGAGATATTGATATCGTTCCTACCCATAGTGCTGAAAACCCTTCCAGCAACTCCAGGAGTTCCCTTCATGCCAGCACCGACAACTGCAATTATGCTAGCCTTTTCATCATACTGGATTCTCCAATCTACGTGCCTACTGTCGAATTCTTTTCGTAGGATGTTCAAAGTTTCTTTCAAATTATTTCTTCTTATTGCGAAACTTATATTGGACTGAGAAGAGCTTTGAGAAATCATCAAAATCTTTATCCCTGATTTTTCGAGCGTCTTTAAGACCTCTGCTGCTACTCCACTAGTATCAATCATGCTGGGACCGCCGACGGTAACGATGGATACTTTCGCTGTGGTTGTTATTGCTTTGACGATTTTTTCGACTTTTTCCGAATCATGAACGATAAGAGTCCCCTCCTTTTCCAAGTCAAACGCATTTTTCACCCTGACAGGAATACCTTCTCTCATAGCAGGTTCAATCGTTTTAGGATTCAGCACCTCCGCACCAAAATGAGACATCTCAGTAGCTTCCATATACGAAAGTTTATCAATCACTCGAGCTTCAGGTTCCATTTCAGGGTCGGCAGTCATTACCCCATCTACATCGGTCATTATCCAAATCTCATCAACACCCAATATCGAACCTATCAACGAGGCAGAATAATCAGAACTACCACGCCCCATCGTAGTAACCTCCCCCTCCACCGTCTTCGCAATAAACCCTGTAATCACCGGAACAATTCCATCGTCAAGAAGATTTCCCAACTTTTCTTCCACTTGTCGATGAGTTTTATCCATAATAGGATCAGCATCCAAATGATTACCATCAGTAACAATCCCAGCATCACTCCCAGTCAAATACTTTGTAGAAAGACCTAAATCCCGAAGAGACCCCCATCAACCGTAAATTCCCATTCACCTGAATAGGTTCCATTAGAGCTTTCCCATGTTCCAGAATAATCGGTTCCAGTAGATGTCTGCGTATCTTCGTCAGTTCCTCCATCTGTTCCTGATGTTGACTCATCTACTGTTTTGACGTGCATCCTATCCTCGTCCAAGCCTGCGTCAGGCGAAGCGGAACTGAAGCCCGAAGTATCGGAGCTAAATGGCAAAGAGAATGGAGCACCAGTGTCGGCGTCGAAAACTCGGTTATCTCCGGAGCTTACGACTACACCAGTCGAGAAGTTCATCGTAAATTCATTTCCGATAGTAAATTCTTCGTCGATTTCCCCGCTAGGTACTGTTTCGTCAATGTCCATCGTTTCAGAAGTAACCTTTATTTGAGTCCATTCAATGTCGACCGTTATCTTATCAATATACAACGACATTTTGTCGTATGTTCCGGAATAAATCTCTTTAGTAAATTCATTTACTGTAGTCAGATCCGTTATGTCCTCTTCATTAACTATTGTGATCCAATTGTCAGAACCCTGATTATGAAGTTTTAACGTGACATTCGTGGCTGAGAAAGTGTTCACAGTTACTGTTCCCTCTACGTTTATATCAAAGGTAGACACACTATCCGGCAGGTAGTTTTCCGCACGTTTCGACAAATCTATAGTTGTAGCATCATGTAGCATCACCGTGGCATTTGCACTCACTGTATCATCAGTTCCATCCGTAGTATCATCAGTTCCATTCGTAGTATCATCAGTTCCATTCGTAGTATCATCAGTTCCATTCGTAGTATCACCGTTTCCTCCAGTGGTATCATCAGTTCCACCGGACATGACCATATAACCTCCAACAGCGCCAGCTGCAACTAATGCAACGACTACAACAATAGCAACAGTCCCTATTGCTTTATCTTTCATAAAATCCTCACCTCCCTTGAATCACGATAATCAAAATTAAACATCAGGCTATTTAAAAACTCACTTTCTCAAAATTAGCGAAAAAACATAAAGAGAGGAATTAATCCCTACGAAGTAGCTCAAAAAATTCAGAATTCGGATAAATTTTTCCCCATTCTTATTTTTATCCACATGTCTTTATCTTGATTTGAGAATGATTGGAGAATTTTTATTTAATGATAAACTAATAGTCAGTTATTCCAATTTTTTAAGCCTTTCAGTTCAGAACAAGCTCTCCAAACGATTCAAATACTTAAAAAATCAAAACCGAAGACCTTCTAAAATTGTTAAATTTTTTTCCAGACACATCAACATCACTATACCAGATGTCAAACATAGCATAGATTCCAACTACTTTAAAGAAAATATGATTCTCGATAAGATAAGCTAAAATGTTTCTGGAAGTTTGAAACTAAAAAGGTCAGGAGGGTATGCCCTTCCCTTTCGATTTTCGGGAGGTTTTTAGCAAGGGTTGTAGTTTTTCCCAGCCGTGCAGGTAGAATAGTACTATCCCGGCTACTACAATCGCAGTTATTATGATGTATATCCATATTCCGCTACCAGTACTTTCTGTTACGGCGAACCATGACAAGTTCGACGTAGTGGCTTTGTATGTGTAATGTGTTGAATTTTCACTCACGACTTCGACTTCTTCTACTTTTTTCCACTCGTTTTCAAATCTCCAAACTTCTATTTCATCAGGTTTGAGTCCTTGTTCTTTCAACCAAGAATTTTCTATGCTGAACTCGACAGTGAATCGTTTGAAATTCTCTTCTCCACAATTAGTTTCTATTCGGAAATATTTTCTTACGAGATTTGCCGGTTTTCCAGAATCTATTTGTGCCGGTTTTTCGTTCTCCACCCTGACACCGATCTCGGCATCGTCAACACTGTTTTCCGCGCATAATACCACATTTTTGACGATTATTCCCCAGTCGGAAATGTCGGCTGTCTTGTTTTCGTTTTCATCTATCGAACCTACAGGTTCGTTAAATGTAGCATTTTCCAAAATGATCGAATCACTATTCACAGGAGAAGTTAGCCCAGCGTTATCCTTCACTTGAACATAAATTGTCCTCTCACCATAAGGCGGGAGGAAATAATGATTATCCTCACTTTCGAAAGACTTCCAATCCTTCCAATCCTGATCGTCAATCCTAAACCTCATCAAATCAACACCAGAAACCTCATCAACAGCCTGTATAGAAATATCGACATCCGGATTCGTAGTGACCGAATCATCCTCATTTATCTCGATAACCGAAATCGAAGGAGCGACAGTATCGATACCCAAATTCTCCTCAGAACTAGAAACCGACTCCAACAAGCCATCATTATCTAACGCTTCAGAATAAAGCTGATAAAAACCATCATTCTCACTAGGAGCAAAACTCCAAGTCCAATTGTCAGAATTTTCAGAAACTCTAACCCCTAACCCATAATTCTCCCAATTATCCCACTCAGCAGAAGAATTCTCCCTAAACCTATAATGAAGAGTGACATTTTCAACCAATCCATCCTCATCACTCGCAGAAGCCACCACCTCAAAATTCTCACTAACCTGCCAATAATCATCAAACGAAACAATAGAAGAAACCGGCGGAGCCAAAGTCTCAAAATTCTCAACAGAAGAAGTAGACGAATTACCAACATTATCCACCGCCTCTATCTCAAAATAGTAAAGAGTACCAGAAGATAAACCATCTAATTCCTTACTACCAGAACCATTTGGATCCAAAACATTCACTTGCTGACCTAAATCATCCTCGGAAGTTCCATAACTAATATTAATAGAATCTAACCCTGACCACTCCTCCGTAACAGTCCAATTTATCGTAGCAGTATTTCTCCCTCTTCCGGAAACGCTAAAATCTGAAATAGACGGATCCTCAATATCAATCGTAACCGACCACGATGCTTCCGACTCAATACTATTACCAGCTTTGTCATAAACCCCCACATGCCAAGTATATTCTCCACTAGAACCGAAATCATATTGAACGCTATTATCTTCCAATTCAGGAATTGCCGTTTCCTTATCCACATAAACAGTATAATAATCCACACCCGAACCTCCAGAGTCAGTTGAATCAGTCCAAGCAAGAGTCAAATTCTTCTCATTTTCAACAATCCCATCACTCGGAGACTTTAATTCTGGCCGTGTCGGAGCAGTAGTATCTATTTTTAATTTCCAATTATCAGAATAACCTCCAATTGCAGTTTCATTTTCCCCCCTAACTTTCCACCAATAAGTACCGTCCGGAAGATCCTCCTCTGGCCAAGCTTCGTTTTCAGGTTTTATATCGTTCTCTTCGGGAGACGAGAAGTCTTCATCATTATCAATAACAAGTCTGTAATTATCCGCATTTTCTAAATTTTCCCAACCAAACAGAGGCCTAGAAACATCTAAAAAAGGGCCATCATTTTCCGGAAATTTTTGTTCTGGTGCTTTTAGTGCTGTTACTGTTTGGGTTGTGGTTAGGCATAGTCCGAGGATTAGTAGGGTTGTTAAGATTATTTGTTGTTTTTTCACGTGTTATTCTCCTTTTCGGGTTATTTCTCTTTTAGAAACTATTATTGGGTTTTAATAATGTTTTGCTTTCGGTTTTTTACAGTGAAATTTTCCTTATTTATAGTTTATAAGGGTGAAGGTTTAACCCGTCTAAATTTTATCCTTAAAACACGAATACAAGACTATGGAGAGAAATTATGTCGAAAGTTGTCCTAGAGGAAGAAGTTCAAAATAGGCTTTATGATTCAATCAATAACATATTTGAAAATTTTGAAGGATCTGAAAAACTATTCGACGGTAAAAACGTTTTCATCAAAGTCAACGCGATCGATTTCAGAAAACAATGCTACACCTCACCAGAAGTGATAGGTTCAGCGATAGATGTGATAAAAGATTCAGGAGCTAAAGAAATCAACATAGTTGAAAATGTTACCCAGTCCAACGTTACGAGAGTTGTCTTCAACGTCATCGGACTTGACGACCTAATCGACGAAAAAGGTGCAAACTCGATCTATTTAGACGAGGAAGACTCGATAGAAGTCGAAATCGGGACCGATAATAAGAAAATAAATTTCCCAAAAATCCTCCACGAAAAATTAATAGAAAACAAAAATGATAATTTTTACCTCTCAATTCCAAAACTGAAAACTCACAGCATGACCACAGTAACTCTCGGAGTAAAAAGCCAAATGGGACTAATCCAACACAAGAGCAGACCAACCTGGCACAATTTCGAACTTCACCAATTTTTAGCAGACATATACGATTTCGTAAAACCTGATTTCACCATAATTGACGGTTTGAACGCTATCATCCACGGACATTACCCCCTGGAAAACAAGTTGGATGAATATGTCGAACCTTTAAACATTCTGATCGGTGGTGAAGACACGCTAGCTGTGGATACTGTGGGAGCGAAAGTTTTAGGTTACGACACGGGAGAGGTGAAACATTTGAAAAGATTAAATCAAGCGGGTTTAGGGTGTGGAGATTTTAACGATATCGAACTGGTTGGAAATATTTCACAATTCCAAGAAAAATACCCTTACACCATAATTGGAGATTTTCCGGAAAATGTCAAAATAATAGAAGGGGAGGAAATGGCTTGTCCGGAAGGTTGTAAAAACAATACCTTGATGGTTCTAGAAATGTTACACGTCGATTATGGAGCTGACGGTCCGTTCAACATTATTTTCGGAAAAGGATTAGATGAAAAAGAACTCGAAAACCTGAAAGACGGTCCGATCCTACTAGTAGGTCCCTGTGCTATAGAGGAAGTTGGAGAGTTTTTGAAAAATGAGTATCCTGAGAAAAAAATCAGAACTGTAAACGCTCACAATGACCTAGCCGGAGTAACTTCAGCTTTGATGAGTTTTACAAACGTGAGTTCGACAGATGTTTTACCGTTAAGTTTCGGAACACTGTTAGCTTATCTAAAAGCTAAACTTCACGGATCTTCTGCTAAAACCCCTCCTCTATTCTAATTTTAACGTTTTCAGGTAATTCGTCTCTATCCATTTTCCAAGCGGTGTAATAATCCTTCACACTCACTTTCTGACCTTTTCCAAAAACAAGCCCAGATTTGAAAGGTGAGAAAGACACGGTCTCAGAATAGTTTGAAACCATCTCCAACCGACAATTATACCCGTTTTCTCCCACTTTATTGACTCCAAAGGATGCGTCATCACTCCACAAAACCGGATCTTTGTAAACCATCCTAACAATCCCCGTCTTCGAACCACCAATCTCAGGAGAGAACTCCAGCTCGTTTTTGACAAGTTCAGGATTCAAAGAATAATTTTGAGACTCATTCAGACTCAAACTTTCAGGAGAAGAAAAAACCTTCCCATTAAGAGTCACTGTAAAATTCTCACTCGACGAAGTGGCACCGGTTCGAGTCATCGACCATTCATCAAGATAACAATCTTTTCCAGACTTTCGAGACCCCCAAATGGTTTTGATAATCCAAGCTTTTTCGTTTTCCGGAACTGTAAATTCGCTCTCATACCACTGGTAAGAATCTGACAAATCGAGACCGTCGAAAATTTTGGTCTTTTTCATCACTACTTTTTCTAAATTTTCTCCTAGAACTTTCACCGAAATATCCATAGCATTCTCTACATTCGAATCTGCTTTCATTCTCACTCGAAGTTTGTAACTTTCCCCAGATATTGCTCGAGGGGTTGTCGAATCCGGAACTTTTCCATCCACCCACTTAGAGTACCAATCAAGTCCAAGCCAGCCTTGATACATTCCGCCGGGAACGGTCGAGGTTGAAAAAGTGCGAACACCGTCGAATTTTACAAAATTATGCCCTTTTTCAGAGGGTTTTTTGTCAGATAGAAAATCAATCATCTTTTTACCTAGTTCGGTCGGAAAAGTAAGATTTGGTTTATTTATCCAAGGATTATCGACTTTTGTGATCTCTAAACCTTCTTCGTAACCTATCCAGTCCCTAGAAATCTTTGAAGCTCCCCAATACTCCATTTCATTATTTAGACCGACCAATCCAGGTCCGCTTCCGATCAGTTGGAGTTCATAATTTTCCGCTAAGATTTTATTATTCTGGCTGAAGTCTTGATCGTCTTGAATTCGTTTGGATACGGAGTACCATTCTAATCCTTCGTTAGTAATTCCTGTATCGAATTTCTTTTCAAAGAGGGAGGGGTTTGACCATGAGTTATTACTTTCGCTCCAAACTGAAACTTGGATTTTATTTTCAACTATTTTGAAGTAAACTGATTCATCGTTAGAAGAGTTACTTATCCCCACATCGACCGCATCCAGTCCGTGATATTTGTAATGTTTGAACTTGTGATTATGACCGTTAATATGGAGAACTAATTGGGAATTATTTTCAATGAATGATTCCCACCATTTTATGTCGTTGAAATACCGGTAATAATAATTGTAAGTTTCTCCTGGGAGCGATTGATGACTCATCGTTATCGTCGTAGTATCCGGATATTGTTCGGTCATATAATTCAACCATTGTCGTTGCCCTTCTGTGAGTAACATTGTACTTCCTTTATCACAAATCACGAGAAACAATACATTATCCCATTTAAACGCATAATTTCTCTGCATAACACCGGTCTCTGCTTTTCCTACCTTGATAGCATCATACGGTTTGTCGTAAAGATCGGTACTCGCTTTCGATTTCAGAGGTTTTAGAACCGAGTTTCTCAAACCGAGCTTATCTTTTTTCTGAATGTGTGGAAAATTATCAGGACTTGGGAAAATTTTTCGACCAGTTCCGGTTTTATAATCGGCGGTATCATGATTTCCGAAGACAAACATCCAAGGTAAAAACATGTGATTATAACTATCTTTCATACCCATCTCGTAACCTTTTCTGGACCCAAAATGGACAAAATCTCCAATGTTTACCCCGAACTCTATATTTGGAAAATTCTCATCATTCATCCAAGTATGGACAGCATCATCAGCCCAATGCTGATGAGTCCACCCATAATGAGGATCACCAGTGAAAGCAAAATCCAAACCATCCTCCCCCGACTCAACAGAAATCGAACCATCATCTTGCCCACCACTCCAAAACAGTACAACACCACCCACAATAACGGCTAAGATCAAAGAAAAAATTATAATTTTCAAACTCCTAATCATAACCCCTCCAAATCCAAAAAATTGTCAACATTTTTGAATTAACAATTTCTCATACCTGTCTTAAAAAATAAACACACTCTCCAAAACTCCACAACTCAAGGACACAAGAACAACCAAGAAACGCTAGTTAATAAACTTCTAAAAAAGAAAATCCTCATTCTTGAGATTTCGCTTCGTCTCTGTTCAACCAGAAATAAATCAGTACCGAACCAACGATCGTATTGAGTACTGGAGCCAAGATTATCATTTGTCCATAAAATGTGGTACTGGTTGTGAGATAATAAACAATATCGGCAGGAACTTCCATTATCCTTAAAATTCCTACAAGGAAGACGAAGATAGGAAAACGTTTCGGATAAAGGAAAGCCACCAATTGAACACCTGCGAAAAACAACCAAATCATAGCAGTTCTTTGAAGCATGAAAAAACTACCTGCTAACGACGGCGAGTGCATTAACGACATGTAAGCCACCGGCATTAACAGAGCGAACAATCCGAGAAAGATGTCAAATAAGACTAGCGGTCCCGTTATCAACCGGGAATATTTAATATCCAAATTTTTCATATCCAAACTCAATCACACTTCAACAGAAAACGGAATAGCTTAAAAAAGTTTCAATATTAAAAAACTAAAATCAGATTTTTTGATACAGAAGTTCCTTTTCTATAAAAAAGATTCAGAAATAACAGGGACTCCGAGAAGACAAAACCAATAATTAAAATCTAAATTCTAGCAAATATTCTCTCACAAAATCCCAAGATTGATGGTGAATTTACGAAAAAGTTTTTCAAAACTGTTTTTTGTCAAAAAGAAAAATCGATACAGCCATCAAGAAAATCGTGAATGATACTCCGAAGAGGACCGTGAAGACGAGCTGGTTTTCTAGTTCAAGAATAGCAGGGAGGCTAGGGAGAATAGAGACCTGATTTCCACCATAGATAACAAGAACTGCCCCTACCAAAACAGATGGTGAAACCGTACCTATGAGCAAACCTGCAGAACTCGAAACCGCCATCATCGAAAGCCCTGTCACTATAGACCTCAAAGAGTCTTGAATCACAGCTTCTGGTAAAGCTCCTATTCTCACCACATCTACGAAAACCCCAGTAATGAGTGCTATAACAGCAGCAATCGATATACAGAGATAAACAGCAAAAAATTTAGATAAAAGTAAGTTTCTTCTCTTTATTGGTCTTATTAGGAATAAATCGTAAACTTTTCTATCTTTTTCATTGATGATGGATACTGCAAGCATCACTGCCGCTAGAGTCCCTCCAATGCTCGAAACAAGTATCGCTGAAAATGTTGTAAACGGTATCTCCCCAATGTCCGGATTGGTGAGGCGAAGAATTACAGCAAGTAAAGGTAGTCCGACCCATAGGACTAACATAACTTTGGATTTGTAAAATCCTCGAAGTTCATCTTTAAATAAGAGTGATAAGCTCATTCTTCATCCCCCTTCACATGATTTAGATATATTTCGTCCAAGTCTGGCTGTACTGGAGCGAATCTTCTAATTCGAGAATCTGCACCCATTAGAGCATTTAGGATTTTTTGACTCATCTCCTCGATATCAATTTCAGATTTTACATGAACTATAATCCGACCTTTAGACGGTTCCTCGATCTTTTCTATCCCTTTCAACTCTTGAAGCATTTCCAAATTTTCCGGAGTTTCAAAGAATTCTACAGTTATTTTTTCCGAAGAAATCAAGCGAGATTTTAACTCATTAAGAGTTCCCATCTCAACGATTTGTCCTTCACTTATTATCCCTATTCTATCCGCCACATCTTGAACATCGCTAAGTATGTGCGATGAAAAAAACACCGCAGTCCCACCCTCGCCAAGCTCCTTAACAATCTGCTTGACCTCGTACCGACTTGCAGGATCCAAACCTGAAAGAGGTTCATCCAAAATCAACAATTTAGGGTTATGAATAATCGCTTGAGCCAATCCAACTTTCTGTACTGTCCCTCCCGAAAGTTCAGACATTTTCTTATTTCGATATTTTTGCAACCCGATACGTTCCAAAACTTCCTCCACCCTATTATCAATCGCTTCACTATCCATTTCCGATAACTTTCCAAAAGTCCTCAACGTATGTTCAACCGTCCTCCAATCTTGAAAAGAAACATTCTGAGGCAAATACCCAATAATCCTATGAACCTTATCCCTATCTCCAGGCATGTTAAAATCGTCAATATTCACCCGCCCCGAAAAATCACTTATCAGACCCACTATAATTTTGATTGTCGTAGTCTTTCCAGCCCCATTAGGACCAATATATCCAAAGTTCTCCCCCTCACCTATCTTTAAGGATATATCATCCAAGGCAGAAAAAGTCCCAAACTTTTTCGTAACATTCTCAACACTAATCAAACCATTCTGACTATTGCCGCTCACATAAACCCCTACAAATATTCAATTCTATATAGAACAACCATTTATATATAATTTTTATCAGAACTGGGTAATTTAAACCGTTTATATCCCTACTTAAGCCAAAATATTAACCAAAACAGATAATTAATCCATATTTTCTTTTTATTCTATATTCAAGATTTATCATTTTTCTTAAAACAGTACTTATTTCTTCACTGTTCCAAGTTATATTCAATTTTCTCGATATGTCCTTTCCAATAACTCTGGTCCCCTTCCTGCAGGTTCCATTCTACTTCTCCATCGAGAGGGACGAGGATTCCGTTTTTAACTTGGTAGTTTTCGAAAAAACCAGTCCATGGTCTGAAGGAGTCGTCTTCTTCTCTGTATCTTTCTTCCGCATGAACTTTCGTAACTTTGTTTTCGTCATTAAAATAGAATAGTAGAGATGCTTTAGCTCCTTGATGTTCTAAAATAGCTCTGGCAGTGTTTTCGTCCACCGGTTCCCACTCAACACCTTCGCCCGGAAGTAGAGCCGTAGGAAACCACACCGTTTCCGAGAGATAACGTAAAAGTTCGGCAGAATTCATTTCAGGACTTGTTTCTGCCTCTGCAACGGTGATAGTCGATAGAAGCTTAGCTCGAAGCGATCCCTCACCTCCCTTGTACATATCCACGACCCGTACTGGAATCAAGGGAAAGAAATCGATACTAGCATTCCAGATAAATCCTGGCGGCTCCACAGAATAGTGTTGTGTCGCGGTGAAAGATTTCCAAGAATCTTGTATATGAAATTCTCCACTCTGCTCCAAACGAACAGTGCTTATATAGGATTGTCCCTCATCAAGAACTTTTTTCAAATACCCTTTAACCGGCTTAGGAAGATCTTCCAAATCTTCATATCTAAACACATTATCCTCCTTTGCCTCCGCGCTCTTTAGAAGCCCCTCCACCTCCCCATTGATTTCCCTATTCAACCGATACTGACCGATCAAAACGACACCTATTAGACATAAAATAAAGACAAGAACACCAATACCGATATACATCCTCAAAAACAACACCCTAGAATCTAGATATTTACTCGCTCCCATCTAAAAGATTAAAAAACAAACCTAAAAAAATTAGAAACAAAAATTTCCAAACCCCCCTCCTAAAACACCTATAAGGTTTGAAATCTTTACCTCAGAGAAAGAAAATACCTATAACAATCACTATAGTACCGACAAAAATTGTGATTATAGCTTTTACGTTCGTTGTCCCAAAAGGAATATTTATCAATCTCGAAAAATCCGGATTAATGAAAGTAGCAAGACCTATCGACAAAACGAAAAGACCTGCAACAAGAGTTATGAGATTAATAATCAACACATCCTTCAGACAAATTTAATTAACATTTTTACTTCAAAAAATGTCGAGTCAAAATCAGAACGAATAAAGAACCAAAATAGCTACTGTAACTAAAATTATTATCCCCGACCAGATTATCGGATTGTTAGAATTCTTTGCCTTATCATTCGTTATTATGTAAACTATAAACACCCAAACCGGTCCATACTGAGTCATGAAATCGAGTTCGACCTGAATAATCTTCTTCGAAATAATCGAAAGCCCCAAAACACAGACAGCGGTTACCAATGACACTTTTATTTCATCAGACAATTCCACTTTAACCCACTCAACATCCAATATATAAATTCAACTTGCTATTCTTAGTTTTTCATCCTAAAATAAAAAATAAAGCCAAAATAGAAAACAAGACCCGACAATTATACCCGTAACAAATTTTATCTCTTTAAAAAATCCCAACTCCAATCTAATAACGGTTGCAATGAACGAACAAGGACAACTGATGGGAGTTCCGATAAAATTGGTCATCGCCCTGGTGATCGGAGTGATGTCGATGGGAATTTTAACACAATTTGTAAACACCGCTGATCGAACGATGCTTCGCGACATGAAAGTAACATTCGACATTTCCGGAAATAATCTAACAATCAAAGTCTTCGACGCACAAAGCCAAGACCCTCTAAACGGAGCAACAGTCTCTGTAAAATACCCCGGCGGTAAATTAGCAAAAACTCTAGACCAAGATTCCAACACGCACACTTTTTCAATACCCACAAATGGAGAAACCACAATCACAAACGTCAGAGTGACACACAACGGTTACATCCCCTGGGAAGGACAAGCTGCCGTCGAAGGATAGATACCAATGAACAAAAATCAAGGAATCACTTCCCTCCCCATAGTAATAATCCTGAGCGTCTTTCTAGCAACGATAGCAGCAGGTCTAAGCACCAGAGCGATAACCCGAGTGAAAAGAATAGAAACAAAACAAGAAGCAGTCCAAAGTTTTGATAAGCTAGTAGAAACTTGCCAAGAACTCAATTATGGAACCCTAAACGAAAAGAAAAAATTCGAACTTGTTCTAAACTCTTCGAAAATACGAGTTTCTAAAAAATTAGCCAAACTCAAAAACGGAAAAGAAACTCTCAAAGTTCAAAACCTTCCACTACCCCTAATCCATTCTGGTGAAGATAATTATTCCCTCCAAAGCGGTGCCTATCAAATGAAACTCGCAGAAACGATGACAGATGATGAGAATAGGACCAAATTCGTTCTCAAATTGTCGGAGATAAAATGAATGAGAAAGGGGAATTATCGAATTTTTTAATAATGAAACTAGGATTGCTCATAGCAGTAGCCACCCTGTTAGTAGCTTCAATAACGATGTATGACGCTTTCCAACGAACTTCGCAAAGAGAAAAGTTAAAATCGGTCCCTACCTTTGTCAAAACTTCCATACATGAGACCTCTTCGCTTCCTGGAGAGGTTCATTTGGAGAGAAAAATTCCAGAAGTTAGTAAACCTTACGAAATAATTATTTCAGGATCTTTCAACGAGTACCAAATAATCCAAGTTATTATATTAGGGTCCGAAAATCTGAAAAAGACATTCTTGCTGAACAAGAAGGTAAACGGTGGAAAATTTCGAATCGGGGAAAATAATCCGAAAAAAATCAAACTCTCGAAAAACAGTGGAATCTCTCTAGAGGTGATTTAATTATCCCAACTAACCACCGGAGAAGACCTATTAGCCGTCATATTCTCAATCGGTCTAATAATAACCTTCATTTTTGTGATGACGGAATCTTACTCCGCTCATAAACAGAAAGTTAACGAAAAAGAAGAACTGGAACATCTTCTAAACGTTTCGAACTATCTCAAAAACAATAAAATCTCTAAGAAAAACAACTACACAGAGTTCGGAGTAATCAAAAAATCAAACCTCGAAAACAAAACGTCGAAAATCCTACAAAAATGGGAAAGAACAGTAACACCGCTCGAGGTAGAGATTGTTTCTCTAAATCATCGCCCGCTTTATCAAAACCTCAAAGAAAACGGTAAAAATCCTGATTTGACTGTTTCCGTACCTATCGTATTCCAACAAGATAATGAACGTTTTCCAGCCTTTCTGATAGTTAGGAGATTGTAAAAATGAAAGAGAACGGTATAGGATCTACGGTAGATATTCTTTCACTAACAGTTCTAATCTCAATCGCTTGCCTTCTCTTAATCGGAGGAATACAACATAGAGAAAACAAAAACCCACGTTATGCGGGCGAAGTCGCACAAAACACGTTATTAATATTTCAAAAAGTTCCTGTCCAAGAACTTGAACAGATTACCTACAAACCAAAACTACCCCTAAATACGATCCCAACCCGTAATTTGAAGAACAAACCTTTTTCTAAAATAATCAAAGAAGAAATTCTTCTAAATCCAAAATGGAAAACCGATAACCTAATCATAACATACGATACGAATAAAGAGTTCAGCCGTTCTCTTGAAAAAACTCTCGAGAATTCGCTTAACGTTTTAATCGGGAAAAAATTCGACTACCGACTAACAATCCAAATGAAACCATTCAGAGTTTCTAAAAATACTCAAATTTTTTACCGGAACGAAATCGAGACCGTTTCTAAAAATTCTCGAAAAATATGCTCAAGAAAAATCAAACTATACTTCTCAATTCCTCAAAATTGGCAGGAAAAAGAACATTTCATAGATAAAGAAATCGGAGAAAATAATTCCGCTGAGCGAGAGTCGGAAAATTTTGCGGATAATTTTTCGAAGTCCGAATTGTCTCGACCAGGAAATATGGTCCCTATTTATTTGACGTTGGAAGTGTGGTCTAAGTGAAGAAAAAAGGATATATCCCATTCGCAACTATCGGAATAATTTTGCTATTACTCTCAGCCGTCACACTAACCTTCTACGAGTGGAACCAGCACCAAACGAACATGAACTCTATAAATCAGAAGGGAAGTTCGCAACTTTCGACGGAAACGATAAGCGAGAGAACTGATCTCAATAATCAAGTGAAAAGAACTCTAAATAACTCCCTTTGGAAAGTCGGGAAAAGCACTGTAAATTTTGAATCTAAAAAATCCGAGGTAAGAAAAATAGAAAAAATAACTGAAAAGAAGTTAGAAAACAAACTATCTACTCTTTCAAAAAAGACCGATCTCAACCTGGAAAACTCGAAATCTAAACTGGATATTGAAATCGAAAAAGGAGAAAACGGACAACCAATTGCCCACATAAATTTTCCTGAAGGTACGAATATCAAAGGGAAAACTCCGGACAATTCGACAAGAATAGTTCTCCCGGTCGAAAATCTCAAAACTATGGTAACCCCACGTTTTTTCTTACTCCAAAAAAGGATGGACGAATTCGGAAAAGATCTGAACAATATCGAAAGAAGATGGAAATATTTCGAATATGCCCTCGCCTATTCACAAGCATGGCTGACTGGAAAATTAAAATTCAGTAAAAAACGATCCGAAGCATTATTCCAATTAGCACTAGCCACTCATGAAATCGACAAATTCGGCTCAACTGACTATCCCACTATACTCAGAGATTTGACGAATACTTCTTTTTCAGAAATAAAACTACCCACCCAAATCGACGCCAAATCCATAAAGGAACCGTTGAACGAAAAAACAATTCAAAATCTTTCACAAAATATGAAAAAATCCAAATCCTTACTCCAAACCTCAGAAAATAAGCTTCACAAAACCGCAAAACAAACAAGAAAAGTCACTGATTTTTCCCCAGAAAAAATATTCTCAAAACAGTTGGAAAAACTCTCACAATTAGAAGAGAACAATCCTAATCTAAAAAACAAATTTCTAAAAATTTGCCAAAAAACCGAAAACACTTACGCTTTCCCTCAACAACAGATGAAAAAAGCTCTACAAAACATCCAAGAAACCAAAAGACTTCTAAAAAAATCGAGAACCAAATTCCAGAAAGGGTTAGAATCGATAAAACCATCTCAAAAAACCAATCCGACGATGAAACAACTCTACAATGATTTCACCAAAGAAGGAACCCCTGGGGGGATCGCTCTCCAACTTGAGGAAGGTTTTGAATCTGTTTTAGAAAACCTAGACGATTTGGAAAAAAGAATAAAACAAGTCCAAAAAACACTACCTAACCCCACGGATTACAAAAAACAATTCCCAGGAAATTTTCAAGAAAAATTGAGAGAAAATAAAAAACCAACACGAAAAATCCTCTCAAACGCGGAGAAACAAGCCGATAAAATTTTCAAAAAATACGAACAAGATTACGAATCCACTAAGGACTACATAACCTCCCTCCATTCTAAAATTTCGAAAGAAATCAAAAAACAAACCAAAGAGCCGGATTCGAATTGGAGTGAAACTTTCAATGATTATCCTGAACCAGGAGAGGAAAAGAAAAATGTGTCCGAGCGGAAGAGAGTTGAGAAGTACGTAATTTTTCGTAATCGTGGTACGATAGGTGGGATTGAAATAGTTCTTTCCAATGCTAGAAATCATTTACAAAGGATCGAGGATGTGAATAAAAAATTCGGAAAAGAGCGAAATAGGTTGGAAAATTTTGAGATAGACGAGGATTTGAGAAGGGTTTTAGAGGAAAAGGATAGTTTTCGAAATTTTTCTAAATTTTCTAGAGAGGAGATTTATGAACTTTCTCCACCTAGCCCTTTGAAATCTGATCCGAATCTTTCAGTGTATCACGAGATTGAGATTGAATCAATAAATTTTGAAAGACTGGACCCGTTGGGATATGTTAGTAAATCTGCTCCTCCAACTCCTATTTATCTCTGGTTCATAGATACTATCATTTATTGGGCACAATGGGACGTTACGATCGAGATAAAGGAACCTATCGTCGAAGAAATCTTTGATTACAGAAACCAAACTATTCCAAGACCGATTCTCGATAACTCAGCGAAATACGTTCACAAAGCTCTACCTTACAAACAAAACTTCGATAAATCTAAATTCAGTTTTCCCCTGATAGTTCTCTCTCTGAGAAACTTTTCTATCTCCACCAGCTAATCAAGCTTATTTATCCCAAATTTCGTTTCTAGAATCCTGTCCCACACCGATATGATCACAGCTCTCCCTCCACGAATTCCTATTTCCTTTGGGAGAGTTATTCTTCCCCTATCATCCACAGTAACAAATAGGCATTTTACCCCCCTATGAATCTTCTAAAACCAAACATTTACAATCCGGAGGAAGTAGTTTATTTTTACCCCACAATAAACATATATCTCTCTTCTAATTTTTTGAGATTTTTACAGATAATCACACATTATTCGGCTTGTTCCCGGAGGTCACGAATCGTGAAAACCCCACATCGTCGGGAGGGTAGTAGTCTAGCGGCAAGATTGAGATTAATGGAGGTAAACTTTCTCTTTTAAATTTCTCGGTCGTTCTACTGATTTTTGTTTAGTTTTTGCATAATGTATTGTTTT
>CAZSNS010000005.1:0-54654 GCA_964608515.1 Hadarchaeota archaeon (SeqCode) | reverse complement strand
ACTGGGGGTGTAAGCGCGAAGCTTCGGCGACGCGTTCAGCCCACCAGCACCAATAGTCTGAGGTGTCAAGTCCGAAAACTGCTAGGTCTGGACGATTTTAGAGCAGGTAAAAGCACGGCAATTATTTCTACTTAATAGACCCTTCTTCGAAACATTCGTTCTACGTATTTATCACGAGTTCCTAGAACCCCGTCAACAGCTAGTATCCTACTCTCTTCATCCTTTACCATTTCAGCAATCCAATAAGGATAATAGATAACCTCTTCCTCTATAGTTTCAATATCACCAAAACTTCTTAGAATGTTCAGAGCCGTATCTCTATCAATAATCTTCTCCTCTTTCTTGTCTTGAGAAATCTTTTGTGATTTTGGTTCAGGAATACCTTCAGCAGCTAATAACGACCTTTGAGAAAGTTTTAAAGGAATATCTATACCCTCTACGAGATCCACAAAAACAGTTCCCTCCTTTTCAAAAATATTTACCAACCCCTCCTCCGAAAGATTAGAAATAGCAGACTTAATCTTAGACTTATCTTCAAAAACATTGCCTAAACTACTATAAGTAATAGGATGCCTCTCCAAAATTTTGAAAAGAAAATCCCTCTCAAAAGAACTTAAATCCGAAAAAATTCTAACACCCTGACTTCTCTCCAATTTACCAGAACCCTTCTTAATCAATTCACCACTCAACCCATCAACCTGAACCCTCAAATTCATCTCCCTACCACTTCTCGGATAATAATCAACAAGAAAACTCCAAATAGGATAATAATGCTTAGAAATCCGCCTAACTCGCTCCGAAGGCCAAACATACTTTATCCTATAGTCCCTCTCCGACTCCGCAATCTCAGTAGCCTCGTCCAAACTCACCTGAAACGGAACAGTTAAAATCTCTTCACCTTCATCTGACTCCTCATCCTCATCTTCCATTTTCTCCTCCGGCTCAAACTCAAAACTTTCAAAATCATCTTCAACACTATCAACAGATTCCTCAACAGGTTCTGATTCATCAGAAGATTCAACAACTCTTTCCCGACCCTCGTGCTGACTGACTCTAGGCCGGATAGAAACAAAAAAAGCTTGACTAACCTCCTTGTCAGCCGCAATAGCAGTTCCCTCTGGCAATTTTTTCAAGGAGTCCGGATCCTTAACGTCCTCCGGTAGGGAGGTGGGCATTCTCTTCCAAACTTCCTTTATATCCTTCTCGAAAGAGAGACGATGAGACAATAAAATATCTAGTTGAGAGATAATTTTTGAATTAAGCGCACTAGGTTGCTGAGTTGACAGAACGGCGGAAAGACCGGGACGACGTCCTTGTTTTACATATTCAACTAAAGGATCAGTGGCAGCTGTCTTTCCAGAAGAAGGAGCAAAACTATGCGCTTCGTCAACCATCAACCATGTAGGCGGAATAGAATCACTTCCTTCTCTCCCCTCACCTCGTAAGTCTTGTACCGCCTCCTCTCGAGCCGCAGCCTTTCTAGCCGAGAGAATTTTCCTAGCTAACATACCTAAAACTAGAGATCCAATATTTTCCGACAGGAAGCTGATATCAAAAACGCTAATACTTCCTCTTTTTATAATATCGGAAAGTCTCTTTTCTTTTCCGAAAATACCCCAATCCTTTGCTGCGCTTAATCTAGAAGTCAAAGCCCTCCGTGTGCTTCCCTTAAACCCTTTTTTCTTCGACAGTAATTCCTTGTCATGGTTTATACATTCAAGTAATTCCTCTATCGAAAAATTCTTGTTAGGTTTAACATCCCGACTTCCACCCTCTTCCTTATCGCCTAATCTTCGAGTGTATCCCGTCTTTACTTTCTTTATAGCCCTTTCAAGTAGAAGTCCTTGGGGATTATACCTGTCTATCCCGAAAGTGAGACACCAATCATCCGTAGTTAAACTACTAGGTTGAAATGAAAAACTAGTGTCGAAAGTTTCAGGAGGAATATTCGAAGTATACCCTCGAGGAATCAAAATGTCAACATTTTCCATTCCCACAGGTTCCATATCCCACTCCTTCAACAAATCCAGCTCTTCATCCTCCTGGTTAGGATACTTCATACTCCAAAAAATCCCAATAGGATCGATAATAACGGCAGCTATATCAGAATTTTTTTGAGAAATTTCCTCGGCCAAAACACCTAAAGTGTAGGACTTACCAGAACCCCGAGCACCGCAAACAAAAATAACATGAGGACTAGCACTAGCCAGCTTAACCTCTTTATCATTCTTATTCCCGACACTCCCAATAGATAGCAACCAGTCTTCTTCAACTTTCTTACCCCCCTTCTGGCCTAAGATGATAGGGCCTTCGTCAGAATTTTGAATCAAAATTTCAACCCCTCGTTACCGACCTTTGTTTCTATTGGTGTACCAGTTTTTTTCTTAATAGCTTCTTTTATACCGTCAGATTCTCCGTTACTGAGAGAAATCATGCAACCTCCTCCACCAGCACCAGTGATTTTAGCCCCTAGTGCACCAGCATTTCTAGTTGCTTTAATAAGTTCGCTAAGAAGGGGGGAACTTACTCCAAGACCTTCCAAAAGAGCTTGATTAACATTCATCAAAACACCCACTTTTTCAAAATCATTTTCTCTCAGAGATTGAATACCACTTCTAGTACTTTGACCTATAGCATTAATCATCGATTCATAGATTTCAGGTTTATTTTCTTTCTTTTCCCTAACTTTTTTGACAAGTTCACCAGTATTTGCATGTTTTCCAGTATAACCAATTACTATATTCGGATTAGGCAAGTCTCTCAACTCGTCAAAACTATCTCCTTCCACCTTCAAAAAACCACCATGGGCCGCAACACTCACCCCTGCTCTACTAGCATCTCCTTGTATATCTTTTTCAACTTGAAAAGCAAGATTCGCGATTTCATCCTCTTCTAGCTTTTCTCCCAGAACAAGAGCAATAGCAGCTGAAACGGCTGTGGTTACTGCGGAAGAACTTCCTAAACCAGACCCTAAAGGTATCTCAGAATGAATTGAAAGTTTCATTCCTTCTCCTCTGTCGAGATAATTGAAAACCTTTTCTGAGGCTTTTATAACATAATCTAACTTAGCAACATCCCCTTTCGTCTCTGAAACTTTCCAACCGGAACCTCCCTTGTTTAAAGTGCCGATAACCTCGCCTACTCCGTTTGATCTGACTCTGAACTTTGATTTTTCCAACTTTTCTGCTTTTACACGGGTCCTTACGTCAATAGAAGCAACTAAAGCAGGTTTGCCATATACAACGGCGTGTTCGCCAAAAAGAAAAATTTGTCCGGGAGCGGATACTTGTTTCGTGTTTTCACCCGTTTGGTATTGTAATCCTCTTTTAAATTTGTTTTATCTCTGACTGGAATAGTTTGTTAAAAACTTATTTTTCCAGTTGTCTGTTTTTTATTTCTTTACGTTCTTATACCATGAAATCTTCTTCTTCCTCCGTTCCTCCGCCAACGTATTCATCTTCGTATTCCATCATATCTGTAGCAGTTTCTTCAATATCGGTAGGATTCATCTCACACTGCTTGCATAGAGTAGCACCATTTCTAATTCGTTCAGCGCTAATTTTTTTAGAACAAGACTCACAAAGGTGCATCTTCGCCGCTTCGCAATTGGAACAAACGACTATTTTCTTATTCCTCTGCTCATCGGTCAAATCATTACTACAGCCCGGAACGGCACATTTTACTTCTTCTGTCATTCATCTCACCTACTCTCTCAGAGCGAATTTTTTCTAAACTCATACTATTTGTTGGTTTCCTCACAATCCTTAAACTAACTACTTATACTTATATAGGTAACGTCCATTTCCTCAACTACTTTAAAAATACACAAGGTAGTATAGCCGGAGAAAACTCCACTAATCTTTACTCTGCAATGTTTCCAAAATCTTCCGAAGATAATCTTTCATCTCTTGCATATCGGCGCGTAATTTCTTCATAGTCTCCATCAAAACCTTCGTTTGTTGACCACCTTGCTGACCGCCACGCATTTGAGCCATCCGACTCATTAGAGAGGCTTGACCCATTGGGCCTGGGCCTGGAGGTCCTTGTCCTCCTCCGCCTCCTTGGCCATACATTTCTTTGACTTTTTCTTCCATTTCCTTCATTTTTTCTTCTGGCGTTTTCTTTTCCTTCTTTTCTTCGGAATCTTTTTCTTCTTCTGCCATGATATCACCTGATTAAAAATAGGCTTCCCTTAAATGTTATTGGTTCGGAATAAGTTGGTTTTGATATTTTTGAAAAATAAAATAGAGGAGGATTAATCCACTTTCTCGAAAACTTTTTTAGGAGCTCCGCAAACTGGACACGTCTTAGGGGGTGCGCCTTTTTCTGGATATCCACAGTTCATACAGACATAATATTCTTTATCCTCTAATTCTTCGTCTGATTCTACCTTTTCCAAAGCTTCTTCGAACATCTCCTTATGAGTTTTTTCAACTCTCTTCAACCATTTGAAGGCCTGGACAGCTCCAGACCTTTTCTCATCTCTAGCTATCTCAATAAATCTTGGATAAATATCAGTACATTCATCAGTTTCTCCCTCAATCGCTTCCTCCAAGTTCTCCTCTGTTGATGGCACCCATCCTTTAGCTGCCATTTGATTTAGTGCATGAACTCTTTCAGCTTTAGCAGCGGTTCTAAAAACTTTCGCTATCCCTGGTTGATCTTCTTCTTCAGCTTGTTGCGAAAAAGCGAGATATTTCATGTAAGCCTTAGATTCTCCTGTGAAGGCGTTTTCAAGTACTTCGTCTACGGATTTATCTTCGGGAACGTCACATTCTTCAGCTATTCTAAAACCTCCATGTAGTCTTCTTTTTTCACCTTTAAGAAATTGGACGAGTTAGGAAAATAGCAATTTTATTTTAGGTAAATATATTGTCCGAGTTCAGGAGCGAAAACTCCCGATTCTTCAGAGTCGGAATGTTTTTTGAATGTCTCTATTACTTTACTTACTTTTGAATCCAGATATTCCAGTTCGTGAAGAATTATCGCTTCTTTAGTTCTTGGTTCAACAGCAGAACCCCATTCTTTCTGCCCATGGTGGCTCAAAACAAGGTGTCTAATTTTTCTGGCCAAATCTTGAGGAAAATCATCAATCCCCTTAATCGCATTTGTGATCATATGATCTCCCATTGGAATGTGACCCAAAAGCCTTCCGTCGTCTGTGAAATCTATCGCCGACTCATACTCGTATTCATGAATTTTTCCGATGTCGTGAAGGATAACTCCAGACAATAATAGTTCTCTATCGATTACAGGATGTTGTTTGCAAAAGGTTTCTGCAAGTTGCATCGTTTCGTGAACATGTTCTATATAACCTCCAATTCTGTTATGATGATAGCTTTTTGCAGCGGGTAATTTTTTGAGTTCTGGCGCAATATCTTTGTTTCCATAAAATTTCATGCAAAGTTTTTGGAGATGTTGATTTTCCAATTTCCTAATCTTTTTACTAATTTCGCTAAAGAGGTGTTCAGGGTTCTTCTCTATTTCAGGTAGAAAATCTCTCATACTGTATTTTCCTGGAACCGCTTCCTTGATGAAGTGCTCGTCATCAGGGTTCAGGGCTATCTCGGGTTGCCCTTTGTATTCTCGTGTTTTACCTTTTATTTCAACTATATCTCCTACAGAGAACTTGTCGTGTAATTTTTGAACTTCCTCTTCTTCTCCACCCCAATATTTCGCTTTAACTTCGCCAGTTTTGTTTCCCAATTTTAGCGTGAAGAAATTTCCATTCTTATACGATTGTATTCCTTGTTTGTCTTTGATAGCTAGGACTGTTTTTATTTCCCTTCCGTCATCAATATCGTTTAGATTCAAAACATCATCCATCTTTTCCCTTTATCTATTGAATAGCCGTAATCATATTTTTACTTAGTGCTTTCAGGAAAAAAAGAATGGTTTGAATAAACACTTCAATTACTATCAAGAGACTATCGGTAAATAAAGCATGCTAAACAAAAAAGAGGATTGAAAAAAAAAATGCTTGAAAATGAGAAAAATAAAAATGAGACTCACGGGGATAATGGGATTACTACAGAAAATAAAGAAACAAAAATCTATGTGATTCAAAAACACGATGCTACAAATCTCCACTATGATCTAAGATTGGAGAGAGGAGATGTTTTGAGGAGTTGGGCTATTCCAAAGAAACCACCTCGAAAAGAAGGAGTTAAGAGATTAGCTATTCGCACAGAAGACCATTCTTTAGATTATGCAAATTTTGAAGGAACCATTCCAGAAAACCAATACGGGGCTGGGAAAGTAAAAATCTGGGATAAAGGAAGGTATGAACTGGAAAAATGGGAAAAAGAAAAAATCATCATCAAAATTAGTGGAGAGAAACTTAAAGGCAAATATTGTATAATAAAAATCTCTGACGAAGAGAAAAATTGGCTTTTCTTCAGGTGTGGTCAAAAATGAATAAAGAAGAAAGAGCCGAGAAAATCATAGAGCAACTAGGGAATGAATATCCTGACGCGAACGGAACAAATTTGAATTATGAAACACCGGTCCAATTGTTAGTAGCGACTATACTTTCTGGTCAGAGCACTGATGAAATTGTTAATGAAATTACTTCCGATCTTTTTCAAGACTACAAAACGGCTGAGGATTTTGTTGAAATGGATAGACAAGAGCTTGAAAATCTGATTTATTCTTCCGGATATTACCGTAACAAAGCAAAATGGATTCAGGAGTGTTGTAAACGTCTAGTTGAAGAATTTGATTCAAAGATTCCTAGAGATATCAAAAAGTTGACAGACCTTCCTGGTGTTGGTAGGAAGACCGCTAATGTTGTTTTGTCCGAGGGTTTTGGAATTCAACAAGGGATTGCAGTGGACACTCATGTCATGAGGTTAGCAGGACGGCTAAGTATATCCGATAGTGATAGGAGGGAAAAAATAGAAAAAGACTTGATGGAACTTATACCGTCTGATGAGTGGTACCACTTTTCTAATTTATTGATCACACATGGACGAAAAGTTTGCGGGGCTAGGAATCCAAATTGTGTGAAGTGTGTAATTAGTAAAATTTGTCCCTCTGCTTTTTCTTTTAATCCGTAGGGTTGGGTCAAGGTATGGTTTATTTTACCATAAAATGGTGAAAAATACGTTTATTGACGATTTTATTTTAGCTGATAAACAAAAACGTTTTTAAACAACTTTTCCTATGGGCTTTTTGGTTATTACTATGAAGTGGTCAAAGTCAGAAATCAATTACATCAGAACCTCACTCCATAACGATGCTCAAAAAATAGCTGACGAATTGGGGAGAGCTAAAGAAAACGTTGAAATAAAGATGAAAGAACTTGATGCTAAAGAGAGACTAGCTAACCTTTGCGAGTTTGTTAGGAAGTAAAAATAAATAAAAATCTCAATCTAATTCTGATTAAATTTCTCTACTGCTTTACTATTTCTCTGAAACTTCGACCCAGACGTTCCGAGACCGAGGGCCATCAAATTCACAGAAGAAGATCTTTTGCCATCTACCTAGTTTGATTTTTTTGTTTCTTATCAACACTTGTTCTGAAGGTCCGACGAGAGAAGATTTAATGTGAGCATCTGAGTTTCCTTCCATATGTTCGAAGTCTACATCAGGAATGATTTTCTTAAGTGCGGTAAGCATATCTTTTTGAACCGCTGGATCCGCTCCTTCATTTATTGTAATAGCTCCCGTAGTATGAGGAGAATATATAAGAACCGTCCCTTGTTCCAAACCAGATTCATGAACGATTTGCTGTATTCTTGACGTGATATCGATCATTTGATTTCTCTTCTCAGACTCAATACTAATACTTCTCATATCAAACACCATCTATAATTCTTGGTTAGTTCTAATAAAATTCGTCGAAAAATAACCACTCTATTCGTGAATGAAAGGAAGTTCATTTTCAAACTCTTTAGACTTCCTTGCAACAAGCCGGCCGATCGCTGATTTTTCACCATTCTCGTAAGTTTCAATTCCCTCTCTATATTCTAAAATTTGAAAATCTTGAAATTTTTCTAAGAGCTCATTTGGGTCATATCTAAACTTTGGATTGTCTGGCCCGTGATCTATATCATCTTCAGTATTTATGTGATGTTCGTATAGTAGGTAACCGTTTTCTTTTAGAGAATTTTTTATTTCTTTTAGTTTGTCTAAGGGGTGGAAAAAGTCAATGATAATCACGTCATAGTTTCTTTTAGGAAAATTGTGATTCATCACATCTTTTCGAATCCAGTTAATTTCGAGGTTCGCTTCACCTGCTTTTTTCTTCGCTCTTTTAATTGCTTCTTCTGAAAAATCTATAGCATCGACCATATAATCTTGCTTAGCTAAGAAAATTGAATTTCTTCCAGCCCCACAACCGACATCAAGGGCTTTTCCTGAAGGTAAGTCGGATATCCATTTTTCTAGTAAGTTTGTAGGACTGTTTTTATCATGGTGAAATCCATCTCGATATCTTTCATTCCAATGCTCTTTACTTTTTTTACTCATGTTGGTATCACTTTGATTATTATTTTTTAAGGGAAAATATCTTTCCTTCTAAAGAAGTTTGAACAAACGGATTAATTTCCATGATATTTTAGATTAATAGCAATAACATTTCTGATTTAGGATTCAGAAAAGAAAGGATACGACAATTTTAATCTAATTCGAATTCTTCAAATCTATCAGCTTTAACTTTACAAATCGGACATACAGGAGGAGGCATCTCCCTAGCACACAAATAACCACAAACCTCACAACGCCAAACCTTCACCTCATCCCCTTCCCCGACATCACCCGTCTGAATCTCTCCCCCTTCCGAAACTTCTTCCTCACCAACCGCCGCCTCAGTAGCAATCTCAATTATCTCTTCCGGCCTTCTCTCGGGTATCGGTCCTAGTTTGGAAGGATTTTCATTTACCTCTTCAGAAACATAAAGTCCGCAGTAACACATCCCGTGTTCTTCGACGTCTGCTTCACAGTATTCGCAAGGACAGATGATATCGTTATCGTATTTTTTTTCTCCGCTTGCAGGACGGCATGGGCAAGAGGGGTACCCGTATCTTTCCTTGTTTTCAGCTAATCCCTCAACGAGGTCTTCTAGTAATTCTTCATCAGGACAAAGATAGTAATCCCATTTTTCCGCCACCTTATTTACATAATCGTACATTTCTTGCTTACTAGTCAAAGTCTAATACCTCCTTTATTTTGTCCTCTTTAAATCCAGTTATGATTTCTTCACCATCGTCTATAATTAGAGTAGGAACGTTCTTCTTGGGATTATAATCTGAAAGAGTCCCGATTATCTCTTTCTTTTCCTCGCCCTCTAGTTGATCAATATCAACATACCTATACTCCACATCTAAGTCCTTTAACAGCTTCTTAGTCTTTTTACACCATGCACAGGTGCTAATGGTGAAGATTTTGATATCATGCTCATCATTCTTACCAGAAACATTTTCAAATTCCGACATGCTGAGTTTGATTAATCTAAACAGAAATAATAAGCTTTGGTTAAAAAAAATAAAAATAGTTATATGAGGTTAAGAATCTAGATAGATTTTTACTTTTACTCTTCCCAACTAATTGCATCAGTGGGACAACTGTCAATCGCTGTTTGGATTGTTGCTTCGTCGGCTCCTTCTGGGTCCTTTACCTCGGCTATTCCTTCGTCGTTCAGTTCGAAAACATCGGGAGCGATACTAACGCAAACTTCGTCACCGGTGCAAAGGTCTTCATCTACCACAGGTTCTTTTGCCATAAATCCACCTCCTTTCCGTTTATGCTTTTTATTTTCAAATAATGTTTAACGTTTTATTTGATAAGGTTTTGTCCGAATCAACTGTTTTATTATTCTTCTAATTCTATCTTCTCGCCTTTCTTTTTCGGTAGTTCAACTTTCAAAATGCCCTTTTCAAAATTGGCTTCTGCTTCTTCCGGATTCACTTTTGAAGGTAAGGTCACTTTTCTTCTAAAGGAATCGAATTTTATTTTTCTATGAACTCCGCCCCAACTATCGAAACAAATTTCTTTCTCAGTTTTTGCTTTAATTGTTAGAGTTTTTTCCTCAGCACTCAGTTCAATATCTTCTTTATTTACAAAAGGTAAATCTGCTGTTATTATTATTTTTTCTTCCGTATCTTTAATCTCCACTAGCGGGGACATACATCCCCTATTTATATCCCAGCTGGGAGAATCATTTGGATTTTTTTTCATTTTATCACCCATACATGATTGGCATTTCTTCTTCCTGACTCTTTGCCGTATTTTGCATTGTCTTTTGAGTCTGCCGCATCAAATCTCTAGCTGCGACTTTAATTTCTTCCTCTTGTTTTCGAAGTTCTTGAACTTCAACACTCAACTCTTCTAATCTGTTAAAAGCTTCCAAAAGGGCAGCTGCAGCTCCAGGATCCGGATAGTTTCTATGAGCCTCCGCCATTAGATACATGGTCGGAAATTCATAATCAGAGAGAGTCCTCAATAACAACCCATTTATACCCGTAATAAACCCTTCCTCTAGCACATGTAATTCATTCTCATTAAGAACACTTTCAATATCATCATCTGAAGGCACTCCATGAATTTCCGGATTTTCTACTTCTTCTCTGTTCTGATGAGGGAGTCCACCAAAAATTACCGCCTTTTTCGCTTTGATTTCATCTAACCATTTGGATATTTTTTTAGAAAATGAACTTATCAGATTGGGAGCAATCGGAATTTCAGAAGTCACAACAACAAAATCCTCTTTCTCATAAATCCTTATAGGATGACTAGGTCTTGAATCATGTACTACCGTAATCGGTGCGAATTTATCAGAGGTAATGTATCCAATTTCCTCCATATCCATCTCCTGAGCTATGTGTTTCACAGCTATAAGACCGACTAAACCAACATCAGGAAAGGCCAAAAGAACTGTGGAGTCCTTTGAGGGTTCTTTTTCCGATACTATTTTGATATCTTCAGACATGGAACCAAGAAATAATTTACTATTTGAATTTTTAATCTTTACTTTGAGAAAAATATTCAGATTTAAAACATCAATCTGATTTAGGACCTGTTAACGAGGAATTGTTAATTTTTTCCCCAATGATGTTTTCAACATGTTTTTCTAACCTTTCAGGATTTTCAATTATCCGGACCCCGTCCGTGTTTCGAAGCTTTTCAACGTTTTCAGCGTCTTCCTCCCTTACTCGAACCTTTAAAATATCACCATTTGGAAGCTCCGTTTCCATCGTTCCAGCCTCTAGATCTGTTGGAAGGATATGCACGGGTGTAAACGCTTTCAGTGCCATTAGTGCGGAGTTTGTTAGGAGTGTGTCCCCGATGCTATGGGTGATTTTCGCTACGGTATTAGAGGTTGTAGGGGCTATTATTAAGGCATCGTAAGTACCTGTTTGGAGACTGCCGGCGAGAAAAGGAGTGTTGGAATTTTTTTCTATTGTGAAGCTTTGGAACGTTTCTTGTAATTCTTCCATAATCTGGTACATTTTTAGTACTTGTTTCCCTGCTTTTGAGACAAAAACATGTATTTCTACTTGTTTTTCTTTTCGTATTTTCTCCATTTCTTCTTTAATCGTCTGGATTTTATCTCCTGCTCCGGTTATTCCCCACGCTATTTTAGTTTCAGACATATTCATCTAAGAATTCTATAAATCTACTAATAGTATTTTTGAGGGTTTCGAACCCTTCTTCGTCTTCCTTTACTCCTGCTTTGGTGTCCTTACTCCAAAAAGTCGCTCCAAGATTCGCTCCGAAAGATCCACCGCTTACTGGAATTACGCCATTTAAAATATAAAAGGAGTGGATTTGAGATAATGCGAGTTCTTGACCACCCATTCTGTCTCCACCAATTGCTATACCCATTCCAACTTTTCCCTTCAGAGCGTTTTTGTCCTTCGCCATCAAAGCCCTAGTTCTATCCATCACGGTTTTCAACTGAGCTGAAACTCCACTATTGTAAACGGGAGTTGCCAGAATTATTCCATCGGCTTCCTCTAAAAGAGAGTTAATATTTTCCATATCGTCTTCCCGTATACACACCTTCTCTTCGAGACAATAATCGCAATGTTTACAAAAGTTAATATTTTTAGTTCTCAAATCGATTCTTTGAGTTTCCAACCTCTCCTTCTCAAGAATTTTTTCTGCTCTAGAAACTACAAAATCAGTAGCTTGCTTTCTAGGACTACTATTAACACAAAGTATCATGATTCAACCTGCAAAATTAATAGTGACCGCTTCAACATCCCATCTAGGTTCAATCTTTTCCTTAATATCCTCTTTCACCGCAGAAGCGAATTGGTGATCTTCCTCCAGATCTACTTCAATTATAACTTCTCCATCTTCCACTTCTATATTGTTAATCAATTCTGTTCTCATCACGTCTAGGCCAGTCATTGGATTCATCACATGCTTTAGTCTCTCCTTGATAACTTCCGTATCGGTTGGTTCCTTCTCTTCAATTTTACCATGTCTCTCTTCATAGTCTCTAATTGCTTCTTTTAGAGCGTCCACCGCAAGAACAGAACAATGTGTTTTCATAGAGGGTAATCCCCCTAACTCATCAGCAGCATCTTCCCAAGTAATATCCTTCGCTTCATCGATAGATTTACCCTTCGCCATTTCTGTAATTATTGACCCTGTCGCTATATTTGACGCACATCCATAAGATTTGAATTTTATATCGGTAATCTCTTCAGTTTCATCGTCAACTTTGATGTGTAAATTAACCATGTCTCCACAGGCTGGACTTCCCTCCTTAGCCTTACCATCCGGGTTTTCGATTTCACCCACATTCTTTGGATTCTTAAAAAGCTCTATAACTTTATCACTATAAGGAGATTCCAAATTTTACACCTCCAATTATTCAATCTTCTCCCCCCAAAGGACTAATATCCCTCAAATCTTGTATAATCTCCGAAGTAGCTCCAACAACAGAATCCACATCCTCCATATCATTAAACCTGCCCAGAGAGAACCTAACAGAACCGTGCGCCCTCTCGTGATCCCCCCCTACACCAGTGATTACATGACTTGCCTCCAAAGATTTACTGAAACAAGCCGAACCTGTACTAACAGCAAATCCTCGCATGTCTAAGTGTAAAGTTATGGATTCACCTTCTACATAATGAAAAGTAACATTCACGTTTTGAGGGATTCTATCATTCCTCGGACCATTCAAAGTTGTATGTTGGATTTCTCCCAATAACTGATCAATCATAGAATCTCTCATTTTTTTCAACCTCCCATTTTCTTCCTCTGTAACCAGTTCGGCTGCCTTGCTAAATCCGACAGCACCAGGAATATTTTCCACCCCGGCCCTCCGATCATTTTCTTGAAAGCCTCCGTCCATCTGCTTTTCAATAGAAGTACCCTCTCTAATGTAAAGCCCACCAATACCTCTCGGACCATGGATGGTATGGCCAGATATAGTGGCTAGGTCGACCGGTATTTCGCTGAGATCGGTTGGGACTCTGGTGAAAGTGTGTGTCATATCTGAATGAAGAGTTGTATCCATTTCTTCGCAAATCTTAGCAATCGTTTCAATATCCTGAATTGTTCCAATCTCTTGATTAGCATGTTGAACCGAAACTAAGATAGTTTCGTCATTTATAGATTCCTTCAACTGTTCTATATCTACGAAACCTTTCTCATCAACATCAAGATAAGTCGCCTCAAACCCTTTTTTTTCCAACTTCTTAACACTGTTCAAAACAGGAAAATCTTCTATTTTAGAGGTAATTATATGTCTTCCATTCCCCTCATGATAAGCCGTTCCTTTAACCGCTAAATTACTCGATTCTGTTCCCCCAGAAGTGAAAACCAACTCTTCACCTGCAACACCCAATTGCGACGCCAAATTTTCACGAGCATTTTCAAGCCCCTCCTTTGCTTCTATTCCCGCACTATAGGCAAACTCGGAGGTAGCAACAGCATAAGTATCAAAAAAGTAGGGTTTCATAGCTTTCAAAACTTCTTCATCCATACGAGTAGTTGCCGAATTGTCTAAATAAACCAAATCTTCTTCCATATTCCCACCTTCAGATAAATAAAGTTATTTCAGACTCTTTCGCCTCTTTAATATAGGTCCCAACTGCACAATATTCTGTTATAACATCATCGCGCAAGTCCTCTTTCTCCAAACCCATAATATCCATAGTCATATCACAAGCTAGAATTTTTCCTCCCAACTCCACAAAATCTTCAAGTAATTCCTCTAAAGTAGCCACATTTTGATCCTCCAATTTTCGAGACATCACATACTTACCTAGACCCATCATATGTTTCCTTGACAAAGGTCCTCCTTCTAGTTCACCTTTTTTCAGTCTTTCTAATCCCCAGAAAGTGAAATACATAGAAACGTCCATCCCCATTGAAAGAGCTCCGTTACCAATGATAAGAGCACTGTAAACTTTATCCATTTCACCACTATGAACTATCAAAGTCGCTTTATCACTCATTCATATCCTCCTCTTTCTCAACTACTTTTATTCGTATCTTCCATCCGTCATTCTTTTCTGAAACTTCAAGTAATTCTAACCCCATCTCTTCTACTGCCATTGGTATTTCTTTTTTAGACGCAGGGTGGTCTCCTGTGACTTCGATTATTTCACCGGGAGAAGCTTTTCTAATTGCTTTCCGGGTTTCAACTAGCGGAACGGGGCAAGTCTCCCCCTTTACTTCAATTTTTGTCTCTTCATCCTTACCCAATCTAACAACCTCCAATGATTACATTAGGAACTCTTATAACCGGGTTTATTTTCTTGTGCTTGAGATAATTACGAATATAAAAAAACCACCTCAAACAAACACAAATAAATATGGAAAACTATCTATCCGAGCTAAAAAATTGTAATCTATGTAAATGGCAGTGCGGGGTAAATAGGTTAGAAGGAGAAACTGGCGTGTGTAAGATGGGAAAACCTCAAATAGCCTCTGCAAACCTCCATCCTGCTCCTCCCAAAAGCTATACTATATTTTTAGCAGGATGCAACTTTAGATGCCTTGGCTGTCAAAATTGGGAAATAGCTCATTATCCCAATTCAGATAAACTGATTCGTGGCTTTACGGATCCCGAAAGTCTAGGAAAAGAAGCTTACGACGCTATAAATTCAGAAAGAGGAAATAGAATGGGAGCTGACAGAATTTTCTTTAGCGGAGGCGCGCCAACCACCTCACTACCATATATTGAAAAAGCAGTGAAAGAAGCACGGGAAGAAGGCGATATAAAAGTTAACTATGATACAAATGGGTTTTTAACAGAAAAATCATTGAAAAGAGTTCTAGATTTTACTACCTCTATAACATTCGACATTAAAGCCTATCACGAAGAAACACACAGATCTCTGACAGGAGCACCCGTAGAGCCCGTTCTGAAGAATGCCGAATATATAGCAACAAATGCGAAAGAGAAATTATGGGAGTACAGAATCTTACTTATTCCTGAAATTAATGTGGAAGATGTAAAACCTTTGTCCCAATTTTTATACGATATTGACCCCAGTTTACCTCTCAATTTTTTGGCGTTTAGACCAAACTTCGTATTAGAAGACTATCCTGGAGCAACAAGAAGAGATATGGTAAAAGCGGTTGAAACTGCAAAAGAGGTCGGTCTAGAAAACGTCAGCTGGAGTGGTCAAACTAATTTGGAGGGGGTGGTTCCAGATTGTAGATCCGAAAAATATAGATTTGATGGAGCTAGAATTGCAGGGGGAATAGCTGAAAGTGCTGATTGCGTCACCCAACCTAGAGCTTGTGGTAGTTGTGAAAGCGTGGATGAGTGTTCAATTAAATCTTATCAGCCCAAGAGAAGAATGTAAACAAAATAGAGAGGATGTTTCTATAATCTCATCGTTTATCATTCAAGCGATTTATGCCCTATTGCATCGTCAAAGCCCGAAGTACTTAACTTAATGATTAAAAAATACATTCAAGATAGGAGAGAATTTTAAAAGTAAAATAGTAAATGCTTGAGAGGAGTTAAAAATGAGGATACACACACTCGGCGGTTATGAAAAAGTCGGAGCGAATATGACTGGAGTGGAAGTTAACGGAAAAATAGTAATATTAGATATGGGAGCTGACATCGAAAGAATTGTAGAACATGGGGAGAACATTGAGGATATGAAAACTGTCGAAGCTATAGAAACAAAGGTAGTTCCGGACGATTCTAAGATTAAAGAGAGAAGAGAAGATGTTGAAGGTATTATTATTGGACATGGCCATCAAGATCATTGCAGAGGAATTCCAAAACTAGCTAATGCCTACGATTGTCCAATAATAACAACACCTTACACTGCAGATATTATCGAGAGATTTATTGAAAATGATAGAGAAAACGTAAAAAATGATATAATTCGGTTAGAACCGAGTGGTGTTTTTGAGATTTCCAATGATTTCGAATTGGAACTTGTCCCCATGACTCACAGTATCCCTCAATCCGCATTAACTGTTTTGAGAACAAGTGATGGGAACTTAGTTTACTCTCTTGATTTCAAACTTGATGATAAACCGACTCTTGGTGATCCTGTTAATTATGAAAAACTTAGAGAATTGGGGGAAGAAGAAATTAAAACTTACATAGCCGATTGTACCCGGGCTGATAAGGCGGGGAAAACCTCAACAGAATTCGAAACGAAAAAAGAACTCCAAAAAATTATTTCTCAAGCACAAGACAATAAAGAAGGATTAATAGTAACTACTTTTTCTTCACACATAGCCAGATTAAACAATATTATAGATGCCAACAACTGGCAGAGAGAAATCGTAATGTTAGGAAGATCTTTAAAAGAATATACGAAGGACGCCGAGAAAAACGGCTTAATAGATTTATCTGGAATAAAAATTGGAAGTTACCGAGATGAAGTAGAGAAAATCCTTAAAGAAGTTTCTAGAAACAAATCCGATTATCTTTTAGTAACAACCGGAAACCAAGGGGAACCAAACGCTATGCTTTCAAGAATCGCAAATAAAGAAACGCCCTACCAAGTAGGACCACGAGATTTAGTCGTTTTTTCAAGTGTCACTATTCCTACACCAGTTAATGAATTGAATCGGGAGTATTTGAAACGTAAGCTCAAACAGGGAGGAGCGGATTTAAGGGTTAACGTTCACTCTCACGGTCATGCAATGAGGGAGGATCATAGGAAAATGATTCAAATGCTTGATCCGGATTGTATTATTCCTGCTCATGGTGGTAAGGAGAAATTGAGTTCACTCGCTAGTTTGGCTAGGGAGGAGGAAGTTGGGATGGTAAGGCTGGCTAATAATGGTGGGGAAATTAAGGTTTAACTAGAGTTTAGAGCTTGTATTGTGAAACCTATACTGGCTGGATTTTCTAAGAAGTATATGTTCTTTCCAGCTTTTTTATAACCGATTCTTCCGATGGTTCTTATTAATTCCTTTTTCCAGTGTTTTGAAAGGTCCTTTCTTGTGGAGATACATATTGGCATGTTTGGGCTGATTAGGTCTTCTGTAGTCATTATTCTGATTGTTTTTCCAACAAGTCTGGCAAATGTTCTTATCACAAGTTCTTTCAGGGTTGCTGTGCCGTAAGCGGCAGCTTTTTTTCCAATATTTTCAATTTCCTCTAATAGGTCTCCATTATCTCCAACATCACAACCTATTAATCTGATTTCTTTTTCATAGGACTTTTCCACATCTACCGGAATATTCCCAATCATTTGAGTTCCCGATGAAGCTCGATTTATCTCTATCAGTTCAGTTGTCCAGTGTAAAAAGTCTGAAACTTCATCACTATAGATTTCCCCCTCACTTTCTGGTATTTGAGACACAGTCCCCGCGCCAGAATTAATATCTCCAAGCCCCCTTGACAAAGAGTCCAGAATGATCATACCAAGTCCGGTAAAAAGACCAGAGATTTCATTTTCTGACCCGTTCTTTAACGAAATTCCAGAAGAAAAAGTCGAAAAATCCAAAAAAATCTCTGGTGAAACCTTGGCAGTAGAGGACGATTCTAGTATATTTTTTCCACCGACAGCTAAAGCTTTGTTTTTTAAATCGTTTCCAGTAATTTTTGGAGTATTAGGTATGTAAAAGGTCGGTGATTCATTAAAATTTTCTAATGCTATTCTCCCAATTTTTCTACAGAAGTTTACTATTTCACCTGGATTTTTCAATTTTGAGTAATCACTCCAATGAGCGGTTAAAAAGCTGACGTCTTTTTTCTGCATATACTCTTTAGAGAATAATCTTTCGAAAATAGAGGACACAACAATATCTATTATTTTTTCTACTGACAGGCTAGAAGGACTTTTATCCTCTATGCTATTTTTTAATAGAAACCTTGTTGAATGTGAAACTTCCCTCAAAATCTTAACTTCTTTTCGCCCTTCTGTTTTGACGAGTATAGACCCTTCAGAAATTGCTTTTCCAATCTCAATATGGAGTGAAAGAACTTCATCTCCAGTTAATTCTTGGGGTTGAACCGTTTTTCGTGAGATTGTATTTAATTTGATAAAATCGCCTCGGTAATTCGATTTATTACATTAAATCTTTCAAGAAACAAATAATCTACCTGAACCTAAAAAATCAATTAATAGGATTCACGATTAAAACTATGCTTTAACATTAAGAGAGAACTTTTTTGTGAGCTTCCGGAATAATGTCAAATGATTGTCCCCAAAAAGAGGTGCAAAATTGAAAATAAAAACGGCTAATACTGGAAGTTATCCCAGAGTAGGTGACGAAAAAGGCCAGATGAGGCTTCGGGAAGCCTATCATGATTGGGAGGTTGGTGATATTTCCGATGAGGAAATGGGAGAGGTTTATAGAGATTACACGAAGGAAGTGATTAGAGAGCAAGAGGAAGCGGGTTTAGATGTGGTGACCGATGGATTGATTCGTTGGTATGATCCACTTTCACATTTAGGTAGAGAAATTAAGGGTTGTGAGATTAATGGTTTGTTGAGATTTTTTGACACTAATTTTTACTATAGACAACCAGTTGTCAAGGGCAAAATTAGGAGGAATAATCCACTTGTTTTAGATGAGTTTTTATTTGCTAAAGAGATTACGTCAGAAACGATAAAACCTGTAATTACCGGACCCTTCACTTTAGCTGAATTGTCTATCGATAATCATTATGATGATTTTGAAGCGTTGGTAAATAGTTTTGGAGATATTATTGCGGAAGAGGTCCGGGATTTGGTTGAGGCTGGGGCAGTTGAGATCCAGATTGATGAACCGGCGATCCTAGGTAATGAAGACAGATGGGAGATTTTTTCCAGAGTTTTTGAAAAGATATCTGAGGCTTGTAGTACTTCTCAGTTGGATCTGTATGTTTATTTTGGTGACCCGGCTCCACTTTATGATAATTTTCAAGAATTACCGGTTGATTTGTTGGGCTTGGATTTTACTTACAGTCCCAATCTATCTGAACTGATTCGTGAAAAAGGATCGGAAAAGAAACTAGGTTTTGGATTGATAGATGCTAGAAACACTAAGATGGAAAAAAAGGAAGAGGTTGTACCTATTATTGAAAAAATAATTCCCGAAGTTAAGGGAAATGAGGTTTATTTGAATCCGTCGTGCGGATTGGAATTTTTACCAAGAAAAAGAGCCTTTGAAAAATTAGAAAAAATGGTTAAAATCGCTGAAGAAACAAGAGAGGTGTTAGAATTAAAAAAAGACTAGAAGAATTGGGGATTAATCTCCCTATTCTCCCAACTACTACTGTGGGTAGCTTTCCAAAACCTGAAAAGTTGAAGGAATCCCGGAAAAAATATCTAAAAGGAGAGTTGGAAAAAGAAGATTTACGTCCTATGGAGGAAAAAGCAACGGAAGAGTGGATAAAAATCCAAGAAGAAGCCGGATTGGATGTTTTAGTTGACGGGGAGATGTATCGGGGGGATATGGTAGCTTTTTTTGCTAGGAATTTAGAGGGGTTTGAAATGAGCGGTTTAGTTCGGTCATATGGAAACCGGTACTATAGGAAACCTATTATAAGAGAAGAAATAAGATGGGAGGAACCAATTTCGTTAGAGTACTGGAAATTTGCTCAAAGGCTTACCGACAAACCTGTGAAAGGAGTAGTTACAGGACCTTATACCATGATGGATTGGACTTTTAACGAACACTATCCTAATAGAGAAGAAGCTTGTATAGCCCTCGCCAATAATTTGAGGAATGAGATTGAAGCGTTGGTTGATGAAGGGGCAAAAATCATTCAGATTGATGAGCCTGCTTTGTCGGCTAGACCAGGGGAGATGACAGAATTTGTTGATGAGGCAATGAAGATTATGACAGAAGGTTTTGATGCTTATTTTGGGGCTCATATCTGTTACGGAGCCTTTGAATATATCTATCCTGAAATTTTGGAGTTGAATGTTGACAATTTTGATTTGGAAATGTCAAATAGTGACATGAATTTTTCTAAATTATTTGAAAAAAATCCGTTTACAAAAGACATCTCTTTCGGAGTTATAGATGTACATTCCCATATCGTGGAGGAAAAAGAAATAATCAATGAGAGAATAGAAAGAGCTTTAGAAGTTTTGGAACCAGAACAATTATGGATAGATCCCGACTGTGGGTTGAAAACTCGAAAAAAGGAAGAAGCAAAAGCAAAAATAGAAAAAATGGTTGAATCGACAAGGGAAATTAGAGAAAAAAAAGAGCTCTAACATTTTATTGGTATTCAAATGATGGATATTAAGGAAATAGACAAAGAGGTTATAAACCTCATCACCAACGCATCACAATCGTCACATCCAAACGAGTTCGCTGGTGTATTAAGGGCGGACGGCAAAAGAATTTCCGAAGTGTTAATCTTACCAGGGAGTCACACCACAGAAAAATCCGCACTAATGAAAATAAACAACTTACCTTTATCTGCTAACGCTTGCGGTTCAGTACACAGCCACCCATCTCCAAAAGCTACACCCTCAAGAGCTGATTTGAACTTCTTCAATAAGTTTGGCCAAATACACATCATTATAGCATCACCATATAATGAAACTTCTTGGAAGGCCTTCGACAAAAAAGGAAAAGAAGTTAGGTTGGAAGTCGTTGAAACCGAGCGAGGAGGGCCTTCGCGTGATGAATTCACTGAAAAATTCTTGGGCTGAGGGTTGATTAGTGGTTTTAAACTGAAACTTTTTCTATTACCTATTGGAAAGTATGATAGTGAAATGATGGATATTGTCGGTCTGATAGGGTTAGGTCTGATTGTCACTGGCTTCGGTTATGAAATGTTGAAAACTATTCAGAGAAAGAAATGTGAAATGAATAGAAGAGTAGTCGGAATATTCATAGTGGCATCGCTTCTATTATTCTACCATGCTTTCATCTTGAATGATCCTATATTTATGGCCTTGAACATAGTTTTGAGCGGTATAAATATCGTTAATTTTTATTATGCTTAAGAGAAGTGAATCTCGTATAGGGTTTTGATGGATTATTTTTTGTAGTAATCTGTGAATAATAACGTTATGGTGATGTGATGAGTCGAATATTGGTAAGTTACTACTCGAAAACAGGAACGACTGAAAAAATGGCTGAGAACGTGGCTGAAGGTATTTCTGATAGTGAGATTGAGGTTGAAGTTGACCTGAAAAGTATTGAAAACGTAGATGTTGACTCTCTTTTAGATTATGATGGTATCGTTCTAGGATCACCCACTTATTACGGAACGCCCGCAGCAGAGATTGAAGAATTCATAGATAAAAGCATAGCCCATCATGGTGACTTAGAAGGAATGATCGGCGGAGCATTTTCCTCCAGCGCGAATACAGCCGGCGGTAACGAGACAACAATACTCTCGCTATTACAAAACCTACTAGTACACGGCATGATAATTCAAGGAATGCCCGACGGAGACCATTACGGACCAGTAGTAGTAGGAAACCCAAAAAAAGACGAGCTACAACAATGCAAAAGATACGGCCGAAGAATAGCCGAATTAGTTGAAAAAATTTGTAAGTAAGTTGAATTTCGTAAAATTCCTGAAGCAGATGATTGATTTTGGATTGGGAGTTATGGAAACCCAAATACAAAAAGATAGTTGAAGAGTTAGACCTTGATGAAGCAGAAGATAGAGAAGCTGCAAAGATTCTCGAATCTCTAGTTCCTGAAATGGATCTTTCTGATTTAGAAAAGAAAATCAGAGGAAAGGAATGTTTAATTTTTGGCGCGGGTCCTTCTTTGGTCGAGGATTTGGAGAGAGTTGAGGATACTGGTTGGTTTGATAAGGTTTTAATTTCTGTTGATGGTGCTACTTCTGCTGTCCTGGACTACAAAATCCCTGACATCATTGTTACCGATTTAGATGGTGATGTGGAAGACCAGATTAGAGCGTGGGAGAAAGGATCTTGGATAGTGATTCATGGGCATGGGGACAATATAGAAAAGATTAGAAATCTGGTTCCACAATTCAATGAAAGGATTATCGGCACGATGCAAGTCGATAAACCACCCACTTTGTATAATTTTGGAGGTTTTACTGATGGGGATAGAGCAGCTTTCATGGCTCACGAATTAGGAGGTTCAAAAATCTTTCTGGCCGGCATGGACTTAGGCAAAAAAATTGGAAAGTATACGGGAAAAACAGAAGAAAAAAAGAAATTAAAAAAATTAAAAATTTGCAAAGATTTACTATCTTGGCTAGCCACAGAGTTCAACGCTAATCTATTCAACATCACTAGTCATGGTGAAGATATACCCAATATCCCTCAAAATCCATTATGAGATTACTCGTACGCAGATTCATGTCCCGAAATGGTTTCGGCTAATTTCCAAAGGTAATACAAGTTTAAGATTGGAATTATTCCGAACACCATCCATTTCCCCGTCGATTCCTTTTTCTCCAAATGTTCTAACCTTTCATGGGTTTCGTAAACCTTATCATGTCCCGACACTACTTCTGCAGTCTTGTACAAAATGTACAAACCTACGATAATTGCTGGAATCGTCAAAACCCATATTATCATTCCCATTCCTGCAAATAATCCTCCTGTCTGAAACCCAGTTGTTGGAGCTCCAGAGGGGAATCCCCCACTCGTTACTGAACGGGCCATAAATCCAGATAACGCTGCTGCTACTCCACCTATTACTGCTGGTATGAGGAAAATTCCAAACCATTTTATTGTGGAATCTTTTGGGTTCATGTGAGCCATCGATTGATACTTTTGTGTAATTACTTCGTGAGCGGATACTTCTTCTGCTGCTTTCCACATAAAGTATATATTTACGATTGGAATGATTGCGAGGATGAACCATAATGCTGTGGATCCCTTTTTCTCACTATGTTCTAACATTTCTTGAGTCAATATTTCACCTCCACCTATACTAACAAGGAGGTCGTAAAAAAATTACCGCCTTAAACCTGTCTTAATTATTCAGACGGAAATAACTGATTCAATTATTGTTTAATACAGAACAAAATGTCTATAAAACTCAGCAAGTGAGGTGAAGAGCCGCAACGACCTTTTTCTCGTTTTTGAGTTCATTATAAGCTTCACAAGCCTCATCAGTTTCTTTATCTACTAAGTCTATCCCTTTTGATTCTAGAAAATCTCTAGTTTTATCAGGTATCGAAACTCGTCCATAAGACCCGGTACCAACAATCAAAATCTCCGGCGATTCTTCAATAACATCTTCAATATCTTCCGGATGCAAACTATGACTTTCTTTACGCCACCAGTTCCCCTTAACCTTTTCAGGAAAAATTTTAACGTCATTCGAATACTCTTCTCCGTCAATTATTATCTCCCCAAACGAGTACGAATCGATCAAATCCAACACCATGAGACTTAAAGTTTCTATTTTTTCTTGAATTTTTCCCTAACAAGCAGGCCTAATTCGAAAAATTTTCCTAATGATCATACTTATCCATCAAGGACTCGAATAAGTTCTTATATCTCTGTTTGCTATCACGCCTCAACTTCAACCCATACAGTAGACCTATCGCTAGACCTGAGAAATGAGCGACATGACCTATCGGATCGCTAGTTTGCAGAAAAGCAAGAGTAACCTCAATCAAACCGTAACCGAGTGTAACCATCCATAACTGCATCGGTAAAAAGAAAAACAATAACACAGGCATTCGAGGAGATAAAACAGTTAAAGCACCCAAAATCCCAAGAATAGCACCACTTGCCCCCAACACAATAGGCACCGGTGGTTCCGATGAAGTAACTAAAATCTGAGCAAGAGATGCTATCACACCCGAACCTAAAAATAAGTAAATAAATTTATTCCCCCCTATTCGACGCTCAAGAGCAGAGCCAATAAAGAACAAAACAACCCCATTAACCACCATATGAAGCAAACTACCATGAACAAAAATAGAAGTCAAAAGCGTCCAAGGCCTACTCAAATAAGTATTCGGAGTCGGAGCCAATAACTTCATAAACTCTCCATAACCATTTCCCAACCAAAACTGAGCAACCATCTGACCGAAATAAACTATAACAATAATCAACAATAGTTTAGAAGTCATGTCGCTCAAAAAGAAATTCTTCAAAAAATCCAAACCACTCGGTTTTTCCGGAGATTTTCTACTATAAGGATACCCTCGTTCTTCACTCCCCTCATCCAAATCAAAAGGCATAGTAGTAAACCTATTGCTCGACTCTCTCTCAAGCTCCTCAGGTTCCAAGTCATCACTAACCCCTCGATAAATCCGCCCTTCCTCACGAGACTTTTCATCCAACTCATCCAACCCATCACAATCATGATTCTCAGGCAAACGATGCTCGGGACAAAAAGAGCCCCCACAATAACCACACGTATAAGGCATCGAAACTTCCTCTTCGCAAAAATCACACTCTGCCATACAATCCAACTACCTTCAAATTCGAGAATTATTATGAACAACCACAGTAAAAAGACACAGGGTAAACAAAACCAAAACCCATACCTAATAAGCAGGCCTAATTCGGTAAAAAACTCCAATCGCTCAAACTCTAGCATTGAAACTTTTCAAAAAATTCTCCAAAACTCCTGCAAACGATATGAAGCTACTCATTCATCAGACAAATCAGAAGAAACTTCGACACCACCATAAAGCACGGCTTTAGCTCCACAGTCCAACGCTAACTCTTTCACCAATAGAGCCTTTTCAAATTCGTCGAAAACAAGTTCTGAGTTAGTCCTCCTATGCCCAAAATCCATTTTCTTTAATTCTCGATAAAACTTCCGAACCTTACCTTCATTCTTCCGAACTTTTGAAAAATCATAAACTAAAATCCAAACTGGGCCCTCATCTCCGCTTACACCTTCCCGAACCCTCTCGGTCATAAAGGTCTCTAAGTTCATAATATCACTTCGATTGGTAGGTCGATTTTTTCTAATAGATAGTCGCACGTTTGTCGCACGTTTGACGTATTTGTCACACGTATGACGTATTTGTCACACATATGACACCCTAACAAACAATTTCAGGCTGGTTACTTATATTCAAAAAATCTTCTTTTTAAGCCGTGTAAAAATAATCAAAATTTTTCGTCACACGTATGACGCATGTGTCAAACGTATGACATATTTGTCACACGTGTGACAGATAAATGGACTGAAAATTAATTTTACCATGTCAGCAACTCGAGAAGATCAAAACACATACAGTTAGGTCAGCTTATCTAAATCCGCTTTTTTTAGGTTTAAGGCCGGCTAATTTTGATTATTTTCTTTATCCTTACACGCCTCAAGCAGCTTTCCCGGAAAATTTTCAATTTCAATTATTTCCCCACCCCAGTTTTTTCCTAAAAATAAGTTTATTTTGGTATACCTTTCTGACACCTTCAAAATCATATTTTTTCTATAAAGGTTTAAATTAATATACTTATTTTGGATAGGTTTAATTAATTAATACTAAAGGTAAAATAGATTATACCTTTACTAAAAGGTTTAATCAATTAAACTTATATATCTTTCCTTGTTATCAAAAAGTTGACTTTGTGATAATTTAAGTTATCAATAAGTTAGGTTTGTGATAATGTTTATAAGGAAAGAGGTGTAAATAAGGAATTAGGAAAAATTTGTAAGAGTTCATTAAATTAAACTAGTCAGAGGTTTTGATGATGAAAAACGATTGGTTAGCCCAATTTTCGAATCAAAATACCAGAAGACAGTATGAAAATTCGCTGGAGCAGTTCGAGGAGTATGTTGGAGTTAGCGTGAAAACCTATGTGGAAGAGCTGGAAGAGGGTGATTTTTGGGAAGATTTGCAAGGGTTCTGGGAAAGTTTGTCGGATAAAGCACCGAAGACTCAGAATAATCGTGTAAGAGTTGTGAAACTCTTTTTCCAAGATCATGAAGTTGAGATTTCGGATAATGAATGGAGCAAGTTCAGGCGAAGAAAAATGAAATCGTCTCGTCCTCAAACTCAAGATAGAGCTGGTTCAAAGGGAGAGTGGCGTAAAATAATAATGAATATGTCCTCTCCACAAGGACGTGCCCTTTACTTAACCTTGTTATCTACGGGAGCTAGGGTGGGGGAATTACTGGAAATTCGTGTTGACGATTTAGATTTAGAATCCAATCCTGCGAGGATCAATTTGAGAGCCGAATACACAAAAGGCGGTGTGGGTGATAGGGTGATTTTTCTGACTGACGAAGCGGAAGTAGCTTTGAAAGAATATCTGGAATGGAGGGAAGGAAAAAATACTTCGGCTGGTGTTAGTTATGATGAGACTGAAGAGGTCTTTCCATTTTCAGCTCAAAATGCAAGACAAATGCTTTACAGCGCGTTGGAAAGAGCTGGATTAGATTCCCGAGACAGGAATACAGGAAGGAGAAAGATCCATACCCATAGCACGCGAAAGTTTTTCAGGTCCAATTGTAGGTTAGGGGAAGCTTTAACTCATGCTATAATGGGGCATCGGGAATATTTAGATCAGAGTTACCTGAGAGTAGATCCGCAGCAACAAAAAAAAAAAAAAAAAAAAAGTATGGATAATCTAAAGTTATTTGAAAGTGAGAAAAAAGAAGAAATTTCGAATGAGTTGAAGGCGAGTGCTTTGAAATCAATTTTGGAGGAAAGGGGAATTTCGGAGGAAGACCTTGGCAAATTAGGCAAGCTTCTCGACCAAAATATCGAATAAGAATGAGTTCAGATGTAAGATTGATTTTCATAAGTTGTATTCTTGAAAACTCGATGTAGGTAGTAATTGAAATAAAGCTTTCAGAAAGGGTAATAGATTTTAGGGAACTTTCTTAGGAGTCTAGGTACCTCAAAAATATTTAGTTTGTGTAATTTTCTGAGAATGTTTGAGTGGGTCCCACTATAAAATTTTTAATTTTGTGAAGATTCTTTAATGCCTGCGTGATTGATTAAATAGTGCGAAATGTTTTGTATTATGAGCTCACATTTAGTTTTGCAGGGGGTGAATAATATTTCTGATAGCGTCTATAAACGAATCGAGCTCGTAGGCACATCTCCAGATAGTTGGGAGGATGCCGTGGAGAATATTGTAGATAGAGCTTCTGATTCTCTTGAAGATCTTCGCGTTTGTGAAGTAGAAGAGTTGGATACAAGGCTTGAAAACGACGAAATTGTAGAGTATAGAGCCAGAGTCAAATTATCCTTCAAATATCAAGAGGAATAGTTAAACAAAATAGGTTTTTCAAATACCTCCAATTTTTAATATTTTCAATTTTTCCCAAGAGGGTTAAATATTTTTTAAGAATATAACTGAATAGTCCGGGAGACATGTCCCCTTCTTGTGTAACTAAACCGGAGATTAGGAGTTTAACGGAAGAGAGGAAATATATTCATTATCCCTTTCATTGGGTAGAGACTATGAGATTTTATTGTTTAATATTTACCAATTCATTTAAACAGACGCTTATTGATTTTCGCTAGAAGTTTCTAAGAATCTTCTTTCATTGTACAGCGAATACCGTCACCAAAAACTCCTATTTCTAAACATTTATTGCAAGATATACACGAAGATTCTTCTCTTTTTTCTTGTTTCCAATCATTCACCAGGTTGGGATTGTAAATTAACGGTCTGCTAAGAGAGACGTATTCGGCGATATCTTTCTCTTCCACAATTTTTTTAGCAATTTCGTAAGATCTAATCCCACCTACTAGCATTATTGGAATGTTTAAATGTTCGGAGAATTGTTTAGCTTCTTTTTGAAAATAGGCTTCATCCTCGGTGGATTGTATATTTTCACGGCTAGGATTATTTTCACCGCTTACGAAAGTTCCTCCGCTAACTTCTAGTGCGTCCAGGCCAGCGTCTTCTAGTAGTTCACCGATTTGTAGAGCTTCTTCAATTTCTAAACCATCGTTGTAAAAATCTCGGCAATTCAATTTAGCCAATAATGGATAATCACTACCTACGGTTTCCCGTACCTCTTCCAAAACCATTAAGGGAAATCGAGCTCTTTCTTCTAACCCCCCTCCAAACTCGTCGTTTCGTTTGTTGAAAGCTGGAGATAAGAACTGATTCAATAAATATCCATGAGCCATATGGAGCTGTACACCGTCAAAACCAGCTTCCTTAGCTCTATCACTAGCCTCACCGAATGCTTCCACTACGTCCAAAATCTGTTCACGAGACATTTCTACACGAGGAGCATTAGCAATACCATCAACATTTGTAGGAGCCAACGGTAAATCATCAATCAACTTAGGATTAGCAAAAAACCCACCATGAGCTAACTGTAAAATTATCCTTCCACCAGCTTCGTGCACATCATTTACGAAATTGGACAAACCCGAAACTAATTCATCGTTGTGAACACCCAACTGTCTTACACCCGCCTTTCCTCTCTCATCTACGTAAGCAAAACCACTAATCAATGCGCCAATGCCACCCTTTCCTAACTCTCGATAAAAATCGATTAACTCGTCAGTTACCTCTCCTTTTTCACTGGCTAATCCAGTCCAAGTAGCCGACCTTACAAAACGATTTGGTAGGGATAATCCATTGATTGAACTTTTCTCAAATAGCTCGGTCATTTTCCTCTCTTTTTCCAATACATGACGAAGTTCTAAAAGGTTAATCGAAACAATTTCGAAATCTTCAAATTAAACAGACGAATTTCTCTGAATCAAGGAATTTTTCATCAAATGAGGGGGTTTAATCTAAAAATGAGTTTGCCGAACAATTTTTTTCAGGATTTCGAACATGATTTTTTAATACTTTGTTTGACTACTCAATTTCGTGGTCGCGATGGTAAAAGAAAACTTGAAAAAATTCGTGGAAGCAGTGGAAGAAAGTAACTACAAAGAAGCTAGGAGTATCGTTAGAGACATAATTGGGGATAGAGGTGATGTCGAAATGGACTTGGAAGACATCTCAGGAATAAATTCAAAGTTAGCTAAAAAAATCAGAAACAAAGGATACGACTCCTTAGGAAAACTAGCTAACGCCCCTTTAGACGGACTGATAAAGATTTCAGAACTAGCAGAAGGGCCGGCAAAAGAAGTTTTCGAAACCGCTAGAAAACAAGTTTTGAAGGACCTTACAGAACTTCCGGGAGTAGGGGAAGGGACTGCGAAAGATATGGTTAATAACGGTTATACAAGTTTAGGAGATGTGTCAAGAAGTTCCGTTGAAAAACTTTCAGAAGTGCCGGGGATTGGCAAGAAGGGAGCAGAGAAAATAATCAAAACTGCAGAAGAAAAAGCCGTTACTAGGCTTGAAGACCTCCCAGGAGTAGGTGGGGGAACGGCCGAAAATATGAGGGAGGCTGGTTTCACGCCTTTGCATGGTATTGCTGAATCTTCTATTGAGGAACTTGTCAAAATTCCTAATATAGGTAGGAATGGGGCTGAAAAAATTTTGGATTATGCAAAAGATAATCCTGAAGGAGATATTGAAGACTTACCTGGTGTTGGTAAGGAAACTGCTGAAGAAATTAGAAAATATGGATATACAGCAATTAAATATGTGGCTGATTCAACTGTAGAAGAACTTTCACAAATTCCTGGTATTGGGAAGAAGGGTGCAGAGGATATTCTTGAATTTGCTAGAGAGAAATCGGGTGGAACGATAGATGATCTTACCAGTATTGATGACGGTATTATTGAAACTCTAAAGAAGCAAGGGTTTAACACCATTACGGATTTGGCCACCTCTTCCTTGGAAAAGCTCATAAAAATCCCTAAGTTGCGAGAAGGGAAGGCTAAAAAGGTCAAAGAATCAGCTCAAGAGTTACTCCGGGAATCAGGAGGGGACACACAGGGTTATGAAAGAGCTCTGAAAGGTGTGATCTCTTCTATGAAGGAGGAAAGACCGCTATCACTTCCATTCAAAATTTTAGAAGGGAAATACCCGGAAGACAGGCTCAAAGAAATTAAAGGAGAAATGAAAGAAAGAGCCTCTCACGTGTTTCGACCGCCTGAAGAAAAAAGCTATTATGAAGCTTGGACTGACTTATTGGACGCTTTTCTCGACATGGATTGATAAACCACCTGAGCGAAGGTCTTTTCCATTTTTATATTTGAATATGGAATGTCTAGATGTAAATCATGGAAGTAAGTCAAAAACGGATAACATTAGCAGTTCTGATGGGGGCAATATTAGGAATATTTTGCATAGTCGGGGTAGGAACTAGAATTGGTTTTTCAGGAAATAAATGGTACCTCTTCGGAATGTGGTACAATAGAGTTGTAATGGGCCTTCTTATCGGTTTCGCTGGCTCATGGCGGATCTTATCTGGAAAAGAAAACCAGCTAAAAAACGCCATCGTTAGAGGGCTTATACTTGGGACGATAGTTACATCAGCAATTCTTTTCTCCACAAGCTTTAGGGATATACCTAGTTGGGGAGCTGGAATATTATATGGGATAATTATAGACGTAGTGGCAACCTATTTCTAAAAATATAGATTTTTTCAATTTACTTCTATCCAAGGAACCTCTCTCAACTCAGGAAAGTCCTTATCACAATAGTGTCCCCACTCATCGTGTTCACCTAGAAGTTCACCGTGATCCGAAGTAACAACCCACTTACCCTCTTTCTCTAACTTTTTGAAATAACTCCAAACGAGCTCAGCATTACTTTCATAAGCTTTTCTAACCGTCTTTGCATCGAACAATTTAGCCCCTTTTCTTAGAGGGCTCGTAACTTCATCACTACTTGTCATCTCTTCTTCCTCGGGAAAATCACAAATTTCAACATCTAACTTAATATCTCCAATATAGGGAAAATGAGGTTGAACATACCATAATACGTAACGACAATCTGAACCATAATTTTCATAAACATCTCTGAAACCCTCGTTTATCCTCCATGGAGGACAAGTTGGAACTCCATCTACTTCTTCCCATCCCCAATCCCAAACATCCTCTCTATACATCCCCTCTACCCCATTTTTCTTCAGACGGGGATTACCCGTCACAAACACTATATCCTCCAAATCAACCTCTTCAACAAACTCCCAAAGCCAATAATCAGTGCAACTAACGGGGGATTTCATTTTTTTCACTTCCTGTCCAATAACATGTTCTGCCACATCGTATCTCAATGCATCTAAAATCGTAAGCACATCCCAATCAACTTCATTTATCGAATCGAAAACACACTCCAAAATTTCACCCTCTCAATAAGCTTTACCAATTATCATAACAATAATAATTTTACGTCGGATTTTTAACAATACCCTAAATTTTGTTCCACCAAACTAATTAAAAAACAAATTTCTACGAAATATTGAGAATATTTTAAAAAGGACTCTGTCTAAAATTGGGTTGATATCTTGAAGCGAACTCGTAGCCTTGTTATAATATTGATACTATCTGCTCTTTTATTAGGAACAATTGCTATAATTAAGACCCCTCCTCAATCCACAACCGAATTAGAAACTGCAGATGAAAAAAATATTGACTTAAATCGTCTGGAGGTTCAAAAAGAAACGAGTCTTCAATCTGACTCTGAAATATTTTCATCGACACAAGATTCTGAGGAAGAAATCTCTTTTGAGGAAATTGATTCGAAAAAAACGAAAATTAGTGGTAAAATTAAAAGTATAGAAATTTTAGAGAATTCCACTTATTTCAAAGTTCTTATTCAAGAATCAAAAAACCAAAAATTAGTTGAGCAAACTGTTTCTGTAAAAGTAAAGTTTTATGACTCATCTAAGGACAGTTATCGAACCTTCTCAGATTCTAAAGGTTGGGAGAAAGGCGATTTGATAACGGGAGATTTATCATCGAATCAAGGGTCGGAAAGTATAATTCTTGAAACTTTTTCCAAGGAGTCCATTTGGAAACAAGATCCTCGAAAACGTGAGAGGATTTATTTGAGTGAGAATTGGTGGTTTAAATCCGGAAAGAGATTTGGTGGAAAATCAGAAGAATGGTTTAAGCCTAGTTACAGTGTTTCTGTTTGGAGAAACGTGTTCGTACCTTCTTGTTGGAATACTTATGCTGACTCTCTTGAGCACTATCAGGGAATTGGATATTATAGGAAATCTTTTTTTGTTCCCGAAAACTGGTCTGGAAAACAAATCTCTTTACACTTTTTAGGTGCGAATCAGAGGGCTAAAGTTTGGATTAATGGGGAATATGTTGGGCCTCATAAGGGAGGTTTCACTGGTTTTTCGTTCGAGATAAACAATTTTGTAGAAGTTGGGAAACTCAATGAACTGGCTGTAAAAGTTGATAGTACTAGAAAGTATTTTTCAGTTCCTGCTAAGAATTATATTTGGAAAAATTGGGGTGGGATATATAGGGAGGTTTACCTTGAGGCTTCTAACAAACTTTTTATTTCTAATAGTTTTGTTGATTCTAAAGTTAATCTTGAAAATGATAGTTCAGTCGAAAATATTTCGGTTGAAGTTAGAAACGAGCGCTTAGTTAACTCTGATGTTTCCTTAAGAATATCTGTGTTTGATGATGAGAATTTGATTTTAAAAGAAATCAAAGAAAACATTCTTTCCATAAAACCATCTTCTAAAGCTAATACCTCCTTTGAGTTTAAAATAGAAGACCCACTACTATGGTCACCAGACAATCCACAACTCTACAATCTAAAAATTTCTCTAATAGATGGCTCAGGAAAGACAACCGATGTGGAGAACATAACTTTCGGTATAAGAAAACTAGAAGTTAAAAATAGTAAGCTCTACCTAAACGGAAATCCGATTACTCTAAATGGAGTGAACCGGCACGAAGAATACCCCGGCGTGGGAAGGGCAGTAAGAGAGGCGAATATCAGGGAAGATTTTGAATTGATGAAAGAAGCCAATGTAAATTTCATCAGACTAGGACACTACCCCAACCATCCAATGACTCTAAACCTTGCTGATAAATATGGATTTCTGGTTTATGAAGAAATCCCAGTTTATCGTCTCAACGCTAAACAACTATCCGACCCTGATGTTGCGGAAAGCGCGAAAAATCAATTGACAGAAATGATAAAAAGAGATTATAATCATCCCTCGGTTGTGATTTGGGGCTTAGCTAATGAAATTGCTTCTCACACGGAAGAAGGTAAAGATTTTCTACAATCGTTATATTCTATAGCTGAGAACCTTGATCCTCAACGCTCAAAAACATACACATCAGATAAACCATTTATCGATAAATCACTCAAAATTCCTGATATAATCAGCCTCAACGAATATTACGGATGGTTTTTATTCAGTAAAACCACCAAGCTTAGAACCGTTCTCGAAAACTTGCACAAGAGATTTTCAAAAAAACCAATCCTTGTTTCAGAGTTTGGCGCAAGCGGAGTTAGAGGACGGCATGGAAACACACGATTCACAGAGGAAATTCAAGCCAAATATTTGACTGACCACATAGGGATTATACAAGAGAAAGACTATGGTATAGGTTCGACAGTATGGGTTTTCGCTGATTATCGAGATCCTACCAAGGTAATGAATCCTACCGGTTTTATGAATCAAAAAGGAGTCGTTGACTATTACAGAATACCAAAATTAGGATATTCTACTTTGAAGGAGATATATGGAGGAGAGAAACCAGAAATTCCAGAGGTTCAGGACCCTATTCGACTTACTAAACTAGACCTAGGAGTTATACTCCTTTTTGCAATTTCTTTAGGATTCCTCATTTCTGGGTTTTACAGAAGAAGAAAATCGAAGGACTTCTTGGATACACACCTCTTTGATGTACTAGTCAAACCTAGAAAATTTTTCAAAGAAATGAAACAAAAAAAGCCGAAAACTAGTTCAACCATCACATTTTTGCTATTTATGGCCCTTGCCACATCAGTAAGTTTTTGCATCATTATGAAAAATATCACTATTCACCATTTTCCTATATTCATAACACAGCCTTACTGGTTTAATAACGCTCTAAGGCTTGTTTTATCCAATCCTTTTGCGGCTCTCTTTCCCATATTGGGCCTGTTCTTTATCCTTACGACCACCCACTATTCGCTAGCTAGTAAATTGGGAAAAGAGACCAACTATATGGAATCACTAACCACTACAACTTGGTCCATATCTCCCTATTTGTTATTACTTCCGTTAACGATAGCTCTTATCTTTACAAAATCATTGATTCTAATCCTTACCATAACACTGTTATCAACAATTTGGGGAATTATCCTCTTAGCTACTGGAACTAAAAAGAACAATAAAACTACTACTTTCAAAACAATAATCGTAACTATAACTTCCTATCTAACCCCTACACTAATCATAATCTTATTCCTTCTCTACACATTTTGGCCGATGCTTCAAGTCGGTCTAACTGCTTAGAATAATTTTCATCAAGGAAAATAGTATTACAAGGGAGTTCTAAAAATAATCTGATTTCACAGGCTGATAGATTTGCATTTCGAGAAAAAAGAAATCGTAGCAATGATTTTACCGGGTTTAATCCTTTTCTCTTTACTTTCCATAAGCGTTTATGATCCTCTAAATCTAGGACCTAGCTCCAATAAGTTTACCGAAAATGATCAGATTGAGTTTGGGGAGAATCTCCCTATTGAAAATAAGGTGGATCAAATCCTCTCTCAGATGTCTTTGGAGGAAAAAGCGGGTCAGATGGTTTTTGCATCTTTCAAATCCTATGATAATACCCCACCTAATATCGTAAAAGAATGGATTAGGGAAGATAAAGTGGGGTTTTTACGTCTGAGAGAAAGTCCTAATCCTAAAAAGACTGCCGAGCTTTTAAACAAAGTTCAAGAGTGGGCGATGAACTCAGACCCACCTATACCCATCATAATTTACATGGACTCTATTCACGGAATCAGTTATGTTCAAGACGCTACAATTTATCCTCACGCAATTGGACTAGCAGCCACCGATAATCTCAAGTTGATTGAAAAGTTGGGAAATATTCACGCTAAAGAATCGAGAGCTGTCGGAATACACGAATCCTGCTCGCCGACAGCTGATGTAGCAACAGAACCGAGATGGGGGAGAGTTCAAGCAACCTATGGAGAGAATTATAAATTCGTTTCAGAAGCAGTCAAACACACTATCCAATCATTCCAAGGAGATAAAATAACCGAGAATTCAATTCTTGCAATAACAAAACACTTCCCCGGAGCAGGCCCAGAAGAACAAGGAGAAGACTGGGGGGACGATCCCTGGTCCACGATCGTTTCAGATGAGAACTCTCTTAAAAACATCCATTTGGAACCTTTCGGAACCGCTATCAAAAACGACACCGCTTCAATAATGCCTTATTATAGCAATCTTAGAGCTTTTGAAACACAAGCCTCCATCGGCCCTTTCAAAATTCCGGAGAAGGTAAAAACTAGAATCCATATTCCTGGTCCTTGGTTTGGTAGTCCAAGCATTCCTTTAGGAGCGTTTCGAAATAGTGTTCCTTCTATGGGTTCAAAAAAGGTGCTTGATTTTCTTCGAGAGAATATGGATTATGGCGGAATAATTACTTCCGATTGGTTCCCAATCCAAACTCTCATGTCTTATGGATATGGATATAAAGAATCCTACAAAATGGTTCTAAAATCCGGAGTAGATGTTTTCGGACGTGTGATGGCAAACACTGCTGAAGAACAAATCGGTAAGAATCTACCCTATCTTGCTTCTCAAGACCAAATTGTAGAACTAGTAAAATCAGGTGAAATTAGCGAAGACAGGATAGACAAGTCAGTAAGAAAAATTCTAAAAGTAAAACTCAAACTAGGACTGTTTCAAGACCCCTATGTAAATTCAGAACGAGCTGGTGAAATAGCAGGGTCCGAAAAACATCAAAAAACAAATCTAGAAGCAGCAGAACAATCACTCACATTACTTAAAAACGAAAACGTCCTGCCTCTTCCCGAAAACCTTAACTCGATACTTGTGGCGGGTCCAAGGTCGAACTCAATGAGAAGTCTCCTCGGCGGATGGAGCGTAGGCGGAACAATTACAGGAGGAGGGAAACAAACCAACGAAATCAACGGAAAAACAATCCTAGAAGCGGTAGAAAACAAAAAACCAAAAAAGACTGAATTACACCACGTGGAAAAAAATCCCAAAAAAGCCGAAAAACTCGCAAAGAAATCAGACGCAGCAATCCTTTGTCTCGGAGAAGGAGCATACATACACTCCTCACCGTGGGGCCCTCACCAACTATCCCTTCCCAAAAAACAGATGCAGCTCGTAAAAAATGTAAATAAACACACTCCCACAATTGTCACTCTCTCAATGGGACGCCCCTACATAATACCTAATCTCAAAAAAGAAGTCCCAGGAATCCTAACCATATACTATCCAGGTAATAAAGGAGGAGAAGCAGTCGCAAACCTAATCTTTGGAAAATACAATCCGAAAGGCCAGTTACCATTCAGAATGCCTGATTCCATAAAAGCAGTCAGAGAACAAGAGGAAGATGTGCCTTTTGATATTGAAAATTATACATATAAAGAAAGACACGGCCTAACCTATCCATCCCTTTCCAACGCTGGGATCGATTTAAATTATATTCAGGATAATAAGGTTCTCATAAAATCCGAATTCGGCTTTTCAAGCTATGATTCAGGGTGGATAAGAACCCGATGGAAAAGAGATAATGGGAACTGGAAAACTACCGAATGGAAAAAGAGACACGATAATGGTGTTTATAATGAAAATATTTCCAGTATAGATACTGAGACATACCACATATTCCAAGTCCAGCTAAGATACAAAACTAGGACCCAGGAGGGTTATGAAAACCAAATCAATAAAAGTGAAAAGATAAATCTCACTCCAATCCTGAAACCCGAATCAAATAATGACTAACACAAATGGTGATAATTTCAACTGTGAATCTGAGAGAGAGTGCAAAATTAAACAAAGTTACATTAAATAGAGATCTTTTTTCTTATCCATATTCAAAAATACGTCCGCTTCTCTCACTAGTTCATCTGCAGTTGATTTTCCAAATGAAAGAATTTCAACTTGTAAACCATTCGCTTTCAAATACTTAACCAATGACTTGAAATCTCCATCACCGGTAACAATTACTGCTACATCTATTTTTTCCGACATTCGAATGGCGTCGATGGCCATTCCCATGTCCCAGTCGCCTTTTTTCGCTCCTCCGTAAAACTCTCTCAACTCTTTTTTCTTGACTTTGAACCCTATATTTTCAAGAAAATCAAAGAAGTTCTCTTCCTCAGGGGTTTGATTTTCTATGACATAAGCTATCGCTCTTATGAGTTTCCTCTGATCCCTGGCAACTTCTAAAAGACTTGAATAATCGACTTTGGAATCATAAATGTTTTTGGCGGAATAATACATATTCTGCACATCTACAAAAACAGCTACCTTTTGATCCTCAAATGAAGTTCTCCTGATAATATCACCTCTTTTCCACATTATTTTAGAAAAGATTACTTAAGAAACCACTTTCGAAAAAACCAAATCACTTCCTTTATCCAAACAAACGTAAAAATCCATACCCGTCAATTTCATAAGTGATTTATACTCGTATCCAAATTAGAGCATGTTCGAGGTGATGAAATGGTTAAACATGAATGCCCTACCTGTGGTGGCAAAATGACTGAATCAGAACAATTTAATAAAGCTCTTGAAGCTACCCTCTCCGAAGTGCCTCGATTGTTGAGAGGGCTTCCCGAAGGAATAATAGAAGAACTATTAGAGGAAATTAAACTTTGTAGCTGCGAAGATTGCGGCATGATATTATCTTTTGAGAGAATAGAAAAAGAAGAAGATTAGAAAATTTTGAAATTCTCTACCAAAACTAAAATATCGATTGCGGTTTCGAGAAGGGATTTAGAATAAAAGTTGAAGTATTTGGAACTGTTAGTTTTATGATAGTTTTGCTTGTTTACTTAACTGTTATTGCATCAAAGGGGCATCTTTCTTCTGCTTTATGTACACATTCTAAATCCTCAGGAACTGTCCCTTCTGTAGGTTTTTCGCCCCTATATTTTTCAACTATTTGGGAGACTCCTGAAACAACCTCAAAAACCTCACTACACATAGCAACACAATCTCCTGACCCACTACAAGCTCCTTGATCAACAATGACTTTAGGCATAATCAATTCCTCAAATTCATTTTTCACTTGTATTAGTAAAAATGCTTGTGTGAACTCTCAGTTTCTTTAAGGTTCTTAATCAAAATCAGAACTTTCTACCTTCAAATAAACGTCAAATCGAGCCCCACCCAAATTTGAATCCTTCAATTCAATTTCCCCTTCATAACTCTCAACAATCCTCTTAATAAGATACATTCCAAGACCAGAGCTAGCCGAACCGCCAATGGTGTATCCCTTATTGAAAACCTTCTCCTTCTTATCATCGGGTATCCCTTTTCCGTCATCCTCAACTATTATCCTGCAAAATCCATCAGATTCTTCAGCCGATAGTCTAATTTCAGAACAATTAGAATGCTCAATCGCATTTTCAATCAAGTTCGAAAAAAGTTCCTCCAAGAGAGGCCCAGCCATTACGGGATGGTCACATTTTTCATATTTTATTTCTATTCCCGAATCTTTCGCTTGAGATTCCCGTTCGCTGATAACCTTTTCGATTATCGTATCAACATTCACCTCCTGAATTTCATCTTCCTTCGATACTTTGTTCAGAGTTCGAATTTTCTCTATTAGCATAGAACAAGTTCTCGTTGTCTTTCTAGCCTTCTCCACATAATCACTTTCCTCTCCCGAAATATCCACATCAGATAATAAATCAAAATATCCTTCAATTACCGAAAGTTTATTCCATAAATCATGTCTAAGGAGCGAATGAAGATACTCACGTCTTTTCTCTGCGTTTTTCTGGTCAGTAATATCTTGAGCATTATACTGAATCTCGACTATGTCTCCCCCCTCCTTTATTGATCGTCCGCCGACTTTTAGCCATCGAACTTCTCCATTCTTCCCCTTCGCCCTCGCTACCATTCCGGGCTCCTTACCATTCTGAATCTTTTTCCAAAAATCTATATATTTATCCATGTCATCAACATGAGCTAACTCTGAAATATTTTGACCAATTATTTCGTCTTTCGAATATTTAGAAAATTCTAAAACTTTTTTATTCACCTTTTTAATATTTCCTTCTGGATCGGTTGTGACAACCATATCGTTTGCGCCATCAAATAATTCTTCATATCTTTCCTTTGTCTTCTGAAGTAAGTTTTTGGTTTTTTCTCTCTCTGTAACATCTCTAGTTACACAAATCTCCCCAACTATTTCCCCATCCGATTTTACAGTATTAGCATTTACTTCGGAATAAATAACTCCACAATCCCCAAATTCCACCTCTATTACATAGGGTGAAACTTCCTTCCCCTCCATCCTCGTTTCAAACTTTTCTAAAATTTTTTCAGATTCGGTTTTCGAGAAAATATCAACCTCACTCAGATGCTTACCGATAATATCTTCTCGGTTTTTCCCAGTCCTTTTCTCGAAAGTCTTGTTTATAGCCTTGACTATACCATCCTTATTTATGAAATATGAAGCATCAGGGGAGTATTCGTAAAGTTTTTTATAGTTAATCTCCGGTGATTGTGATTTTTCTAGATTGGGGCTCAAAAACAATAATTTTGGGGAGCCTTTCCCATTTACCTTTATATTTACCGCTTTTCCAAAACTTATTTCTTTATTATTTTTTTTAGCCTTCAAAACAAGGGAATCGGTTTCCTTTCCATCCCGAGCTTTCTTTATCCGTTCTTTGATATCTTTCTTCACATTCCCAGGAAAGAAATCTGCGTCCTTAATAGAGATTCCAATAATCTCTTCTGGATTTCGACCCACCTTTTCACAAAAATCCTTGCTTACCCCTTCAAATTCCCCATTGGAATTTAGTAAGAATCCTAAACCTTCCTTTATTTGATGAATATCACTATATTTTTCTACTTCCTCCAACCCGATTCCCCCGAATAGGTGTTATAATTTTATCTGAGTTATCTTTCTTAAAACCCGTCTCTCCAACTTCAGTGTTCTCAAAAAACTCATAATCAGGACATTCTGGCAAAGTAAGCTATTTTTTGGAAAAGCAAGTAACCAATTCACCAAAAGTGAAAACAAGACACCTTTATCAACCATAGTACATTTTTACTTTCATTCATGCCTGACCTAAAAGAACTTATCGAAAGAAGTATGTTTAAAGATTGGAGCGTGACCGATTAATGGAAGTCCCCGATAACTGGGAGGATATGAGCAGTGAAGAAAAGGTAGACTGGATAGAGAAAAACATAGAAAACAAATGATCTATGTTTAAACTCTTGCTTCGCTCAGTAATCTACCACCGAAAATGATTGATAGTTCAGCAAAGGCAAGGGCGCCTATAGTCTCATTTATTGCGGAACCATGGTAAAGAGTTGGTATCCTCAAATTAAGTAAGAAGGCAGACAAACCTATCGCTAATATTCCAATTAATAATATTCCCCAAGGTCTATCCGACTTATCAAGAAGTTGATCAATAGCAAGTACTATCATTGAAATTGGCATTATAGAAAAGAACGAATAGGAAAAAGGATTATGAAGCTCCATTCCGGCCGGAAAAAGCCCTATCAAAGAAAGATTAATTGTACCCACTGCCAAAATTCCAATCCCTATTAATCCAATCTTTCCATTTACCAATCGAGGTAATCCTAAAGCAAAAGTAAAACCTATAATTCCAGCAATGAACAGACCGAAACTAAAAATAATTTCATAATTAACCACAGGGTTAACTACATGACCGAGATCACTCAACGTGCTACCTGCCCAAGTCCACCAAGATAAATTAATTGAAATCGAAGTAGCTATAAAAATCGCAGCGATTGTAGGTCCTAATATCCCACAAATTCCTGCTGTTTTAGGGGATATTTTCCATTTTGGCAACTTATCGCCCTTAAATTTCTACTATTTGTTTATTAGTTTTCTGATTTCACTGTTCTAAGTTTAGTGTTCCGGGTGGAAGGACAAGAACGTATAATCTGCTAGTCTCAATACTCTCTCAAAATCTTTTCAAACCCCAAAGACATGTCGAACTCCATATATAGTGCTGCTAGAACCTCATCTACCTCCAGCTTATCTATCGGATCAGCATTTGAATGAGAATCATAAGTAAGAGTGACAGGTCCCATCCAAACTTTATCTTCGTTTCTAGGATCTTTCCGAATGCTAGCATCTGCGTACCACTTAACAAGTTGAGTGGTTCCACCCTCCCCATCCAGCGGAGGGAGATGCCTAACAGAATAAAGAACCGTTTCCTCTCCTAGGTAATTTTCTAACATGGACATAGAAGCCCTAGTTTGCGGTTGGAAATTTATCGTGGCAAGTCTTTTTCCTTCCGGCCTTTCTATATAACCGTTTATGAATTCTAAATCTCTATCGATATTCATTTCTGCCAATTTTTTGGGAGCTCCTGCCATTTCTCTTCCAGCAGCTAGTGCCGCGTCGTTTGTTACGTAAATGTATGGGATGTAATATCCGAAATCTCCTTCTTCATCTTCAACCATGATAAGACTTATCCATTCGTAATAAGGTCCGACTGTCGAATTGGAATAATGAGAGACCCAGTAACCAGCTTGAGGTGGGTCGCTGGATAGTTCAAGCCCTTCCGGTAATATTTTTTCTATTTTTGATGTGGTTTGGAAGATTCCGAGTAAGGCTTCGCAGTTCCAGAATTCTATTGTTTCATCTTCAGTAAAGCTGTATAGTGGAGCATCAAAGGGGATAGAATCTCCTTCATCTTCACCTTTAAGAACCATTTTTTCACCTCCTTATAGTATATTATCCAATTCATAACTTCCAGAAATACTCAAGAGTTCATTTACACCGTCCATAATTAGAGAACATCTGGCATCTCTATATAATTTCTCGATTAGATCATCTTTCTCAGCTTTTACGTCTGCTTCACCAACCTTTTCAGAGTTGGAAAAGCTTGGTGCAAAAAGCCAATCTGAACCATGATTTGGTTCTGTAACCCTAACAACCATGAAATTCAGCTCCCTCATCTTCCATCCAAGGTTCTAAAAATTTTTCCTTAGCCTCATTATCACCCAAGAGAGAAACAACTGTAGGAGGTATACAATCTACCGCTATTCCCTAGCTAATCCAGCACTTCCCCATCCTAACTCTTCATAAACTATATGGATTTGTTTCGGCGTTAGTTCCTCCCCACCATCTTCATCCGGAATCCTAACTTTATGATAACCCATCCCCTTCATTTGCTCCAAAACATCCCAATAAGGCGAATCATCTTTCGCGGTTTCCGCAGGAGGCATCTTATCAAGTTCATCATCAGCCGGCCGCATAACTTCTTTTGCGAATCGGTGTGTTTCTTTTCTAAGAAGTTTTTCTTCTTCCTTCATTTTAGAAATTTCAAGGAAGCTCAATTAAACCGGTAGTTTTTTTCTTACCTTTGAAATTAAAAATTTTATGGAATAATTTCGCATCATTTCTAGGTAATTTGGACCTTTAACCGTGAGAGGTTTAAACTTTGAGTTCTTATTAGAGGCAGAGTGGAGGTGAATAAATGGACGACTCGGGTTCAGAAAATCAAAGGGCTATTGCAGGCTTCACAATTTCCCTAGTAGCGGGAATACTAATTCTTGCAAATGGACTACTATTCACCACTGCTATAGGAAGCATCTTAGGCCTTATTCTCCCTTCGTTAAGCGGAAAAATAATCCTAACGGCCGGTATAATATTTGGAGCTCTCGTAATAGTTGGGTCTCTCTTATTGGATCGAGGGAGAAACGCTATCGGTGGGTTAATGGTAGTCATATTTTCGACTTTGAGTATAATAATCGGTGGGGGCTTCCTAATCGGATTAATTCTCGGTGTAGTCGGCGGAGCTCTCGGTCTAGCAGGTCGTTAATAATCCTCCCTAACCTAAAGTGTATCGAAAATGTTCTCGAAAAAACATCTTTGCTTGGCCCTATCAATAATACTTATCATAACATTTTCTTCCGTACCCACGAGGGCGGAAGAAACTAAAGAATGGAACAATGATAATATAGTCGTTACTAGAAAGGGAGTTATCGAAGGAAAAACTACCGATGGGACTTTTTCTTGGCTAGGTGTTCCTTATGCAAAACCCCCAATAGGAGACTTACGATGGAAAGCCCCCCGAGAACCAGAAACATGGGAAGGAATCAAGAAGACCACTGAATTTGGACCCCCCTCCGTTCAGTATGGTGGGATAATGGCGATAAAAAATGAGGATAAAGTATTGAATAAGGAAATAATCGGTAGTGAAAATTGTCTAAGCTTGAATATTTGGAGACCAAAATCTGAGGTTGATAATCTTCCTGTTTATGTGTTCTTACATGGTGGGAGTAATCAGGTGGGTTGGAGTGGTTTTCCGATGTATAATGGTACAAATTTGGCGGAAAATGCGAAAGTTGTAGTAGTCACTATTAATTATAGAGTGGGTGTTTCTGGATGGTTCTACCATCCTGCTTTGAAGACAGGGAATTCTCTGGATGACTCTGGGAATTATGGTCTTTTAGATATCGTACAGGCATTAGATTGGGTGCAAAATAATATATCTAGATTTGGTGGAAATCCGAACAAGGTTACGGTCTCAGGGGAATCCGCCGGGGCAATGGACATTTATCAAATGCTAATGTCTCCATATTTAAAAGAGAATTATTTTGATGATGGTGAAGAGTTATTCCAACGAGCCGTTTTACAAAGCGGCATGATTTTACCTACCTCTATGGAAACTACAGTGAATGATTCTCATGAATTACTTGTTAAGCTTCTTTTACAAGAAAATAGAGCTAGAAATGAAAATGAAGCTGAGCAGATTATTGAGAATATGACTGAGGAAAATAAGAGGAGGATATTCAAAGAAACTTCTATGGAGAATATTTACAAATGTTATGAACCCTCCCAAGTAAACTCTCATATAGATTACGGAATGGGAAATTACAACGACGGTTACGTTATCGATGATCCTTATCAACGATTGATAAAAGGAAAATACGTCAAAGTTCCTGTAATAATAGGGAGTAATGCCGAAGAAGGCAAATTATTATTGTCTGTCACGGTTGGAAAGAACTTTAAAGAGAATCAAGCTTTCGAGAACGCTATTTTCGGAAGGTCTCATCCCAAAACTCTTTCTTCCTTCCTAGACAGTAAATACTGGGGAGCTTTCGAACAAGGTGGAAAGTTGATTACTACATCCGCTTTCCAAACTTTAGGTGTGGAAACTCCAGCTAGTTTAATGTTACACCATCAAGACAATGTTTATGTTTATCGATTCGCTTGGGATGAACAACCTGAACCCTTCAATTTCCTAATCGGAGCAGGTCACGCGGTAGAAGTGCCTTTCATTTTTAACAACATGGACGGAGAAGCGTTTCCATTCAACAACGTAGCTTGGACAAATAAAAATGAACCCGGAAGAAAAGCATTATCAGAGACTATGTTAAATTACTGGAAAAACTTCATGGAAACAGGCAACCCAAATGATGACAACCTACCCGAATGGAAAGAATGGAAAAACTGGCCTTGGTCTAAAAGGTATCTAGTGCTGGATGCTAGTGAAACTGAAGAGAGAATCTGGATGGGAGACTCGTTTGTATCTGAAGACAAGTTTTTGACAAGTTCTGAAAATTATTTAGAGAGTCAAATGGAAAAAGAAGGAATCGAGGATCTTGATAAAGGAAAGGGGTTCAAAAACATGATAAAGGAAGCTGGAGGAGCTATCGGAGGAGAAAACTCTGAAGACTCGTTAGTTAATAGAGCTGACGTTTTTGAAAAGTCTTTATATTTGGCCTGGATAGTAGTTTTGATTGCTATTGTTTTAGCTGTTTTAGTCTATTTTGGTTCTAGTGGAAGTTTGATTTGAATTACTTGGTTTGGGTTATTTCCTTAAAAAACAAACATTAATATATTCGAATATACGAATACGGAAATAATGTCTCGTGTTAGTCTAGGAAAATCAGGACTCTCCACACCAGTATTGATCACAATTATAGTAATAGGTGCAGTTGTAGCAAGCTCAGTAACATACTTTGCACTCCCCTCTTTCAGAAACAACAAAACTAATGAAGATATAGGGGATAATCAATTAGAAGAAAACTCAAACACAGGATCTGAAACAAAAGTGGGCACCAACGTAGGGGACAAAGCTACCAACTTTTCAGTAAACACTCTCGAAAATAACAAGTTTACTTTAGACAATTATCAAGGGAAGGCAGTTCTAGTTAATTTCATGACCACAGAATGCCCATATTGCAAATTACAGGTTGATGATATCAAAGAAATAGTTTCTACTTATAGTGAAAATTTAAAAATTATTTCAATAGGGGTAAACCCACAAGAAAGTGAAGGAGATATTCAAGAATTCAAAGACGAAGAAGGAGCAAACTGGACTTTCGCAAGTGGTCCAAAAATAGGTTTCACCTACAAAATTAGGGGAGTACCCACAAATTTTCTAATAAATCAAAAAAGAATAATTACCTTCAAAGGAGCAGGTTATGTTTCCTCAGAAAAATTATCTTCTGAAATAAAAGACGTATTGTGATTCTAATGGTTGATATCGGGTTTCTTACTGCAGCATTTTCGGCAGGAATAGTCTCTTTCTTTAATCCCTGTTCCTTTGCTTTACTTCCTGCATATCTCTCGTATTTTTTAGGAAGAGAGGAAGAAGACATAAGTAGAACTAATAGCTTACTCAGAGGTCTGAAATTTGGAGGTCTCGCATCAGCTGGTTTTGTAACTTTTTTCGGAGGTATAGGGGTTGGGGTTGCTTTAGTCGGAAGTCAAATCAAAAATATATTTACTCAACTTTTACCCCTTATCGGATTGGTTCTGGTAATTCTAGGAATTTTTTGGGTTTTAGGAAGACAAGTCTTGTATATGGAGAAATTATCTAATGCGGTGAGTTTTTCCCGTTCATCTTTTTTTCTTTTCGGGATTGCATACGGTCTTAGTTCTTTAGCTTGCGTATTTCCTGTTTTTTTAATGTTAACTTTTACTTCTATAGAGGCTGGCGGGATTCTTTCGGGTTTTTCAGTATTCTTGGTTTTTTCAATAGCTATGAGCATCATGCTTGTATCTGTTTCGTTAGCTGTGAGTCTTTCAAAATATTATATACTTGAGAAGTTGAAAGGCGTTGAGAAATATGTGACTAAGATTTCGGGATTAATCCTGATAGGAGTGGGGCTATACTTTATTTTTTACTACTTTTTCTGATCATAGAGCTCTGACTCATAAAGCATGACTATTTCAAAGTGAATATAAACCTCATAGAAAAGATCATCTTGCATAGGTCTATTTTGAAAATTTTTAGAGAGTTGATTGTTTTTTCTACTATTCAATTTCGCAAAAAATATAGGAAATAGAGAGAAAGGGATAATTGGTCATTATGTATTCTAATAGTAATATGATTGAACTAGTTGAGGAATTGAGGCACGGGGACAAAAAGGCTAGTACTGTTGTTCAAAATTATTTAGACAAAATAGAGGAGCTCGATTCTAAGGTAAATGGTTTCATTAATGTTAATGAAAATGCTGTTGAGGAAGCAGAAGAGCTGGAAGGCACTAACAAACCTTTGGCTGGGATGCCTATTGCTGTAAAGGATAATGTAGAGGTGCGGGGGTTGAGAACGACCTATGGATCTAAACTATTTGAGGATAACGTTTCAGAACAAGATTCTGTGATAGTTGAGAGGTTGAAGAAGGCGGGAGCTGTTATTATAGGAAAAACGAATCTTCCAGAATTTGCTCTTATTGCTTACACAGACAGTCCGGTTATCGGAGAGACCTCAAACCCTTGGAATATGGAAAGGACGGTTGGAGGAAGTAGTGGTGGAAGCGCGGCTGCAGTATTATCAGGGATGGCTCCTGCTGCTACTGGTAATGATGGTGGGGGTAGTATTCGAATACCAGCTTCTTTTTGCGGATTATATGGATTGAAGCCCAGTTATGGTAGAGTTCCATCTTATCCTGAAATTCCGCTTTTTATGGGATTGCACTCTGAAGGATTTCTGACGAGACGTGTGGAGGATACTGCTTTCCTTTTAGATTTGACTAAAGGAGAGGATATTAGAGATATTGACTCTCTTCCTGAAGATGAGAGTTATCAAAAAGTCATAGAAGACCCTCCTAAAAGTCCGAAGATTGCTTTTTCCCCCGATTTAGGATATGCAACAGTCGATCAAGAAGTTGAGAACATAGTAACGGATGCCGCTTTCAGTCTTGAACAAATTGGACAAGTTGAGAAAATAGATATAGATATACCTAATCTGGAAGAAGAATTAATCAAGAAAATAGTTGTAGAAACCATATCCTTCCTAGAAGATAAAATTGAAGAATGGAAAAATCAAGGTTTTCCACCATATAAACCTTTCATAGAAATGGCAGAAGAAATCAATTTGAACGAGTACATAAATATAACGGAAAGAAAGCAAGAATTGTGGAAATCATTAAGACCGATTTTCGAAGAGTACGACTTTTTATTAACGCCGACGGTATCGGTTCCACCATTTGAACTTGGCGATATTTCTGTAGATAAAATTAATGGGCAAGATACTTCTACACTTGGGTGGATGCCTTTCACATATCCTTTCAATTTCACCAAACAACCTGCTGCTTCAATTCCAGCCGGATTTACGAAGGATGATTTACCTGTTGGATTGCAAATCGTAGGTAGGCATTATGACGATTCAGGGGTATTAAGAATTTCAAAGGAGTATCAAAGTCTTAATCCATGGCAGGACAAGTACTCCAGTATTGATTTGTAAAATCTTAGAAAGTTAAAACAAGTTCTCGGTTTTCGGTAAGTAATTATTTTTGAATAGATTCTTTTATTTACCAGTTAGAAAAAAGGAATGTAAGAAGGGTTTGAATAGGAGAGATCAAATGGATAATTCAGAAGTTATAAATTTGGCTGAGAATCTGCTTTCCTTCACCAGTAATGTTTTTTTGATTAAAGGGGATGAACCGACTTTAGTGGATGCGGGAAATGACCAGACGGTACTAAAGAATTTGAAAGAGGAAGTTGACGATATAGAAAAAGTTCTTCTGACCCATTTTCATCCAGATCATGTCGGTTTGGCTCCAGTGATTCAAGAAGAATACGATGCTAAGGTCATGTCTTTCAAAAAAGATACTGATTATGTTGATGAAGAAATTTCTGACGAACAGGAGATAAAGGCTGGAAATTCCAAACTGACAGCTCTTCACACACCTGGACATTATCCTAACCATTTGGTTTTCTGTGGTGATGGAGCTTTATTTAGCGGAGATTTAGTTTTCCCGGGTGGGAGTTTCGGAAGAACTGATGTACCCGGAGGAGATTCAGAAAAACTGAAAAGTTCGATAAAAAAGGTTTTAGAAAAATTTCAGGGAGAGATTAAAGAATTATATCCGGGCCATATGCAAGTAGTTTCGGATAATGCTGAAACTATTGTTAAAGAGAGTTTGGAAATGGCTCAAAAATATTGAATATCATTATTCTGTTTGGATTAGTTGGAATTTTCTGAGTATTTTATTATTTCCTTACACAATGTTAGAGTTTTATTTAGAGCTTCTGGGTCCACTTTATCTGGGGTGTCTTCCATAGTGTGATAAAACTCAGGTACATCATCAGTTGAAGTTCCGAAAATAGAAATAGCTTCTATATTTTCTCTTGAAACTGAAGTTGCGTCCGTACCCCCCGCTCCTAGAGACATATCTTGCAAAGGGATGTCAGTATTCCAATTTTGTCTGGCGATTTTTTTGATTCTTTTTGCCAATTTCATAGAATGATCAGTCCTGGTAGTGTTCTCACGTTTTACTATTGAAAATTCGTCAGGGGATGTTAAAGTTTCTAAATTGAAAACTTCTACATCTTTTTCTTTTAATTCATCCAAATATTGTTCAACATATCGTTTAGAACCTCTAAGACCAGCTTCTTCGCAACCAAATGATATACATAAAATTTCCGTATTTTTTGGGTATTTTTCAGACCCCCGAACCTCATTCAAGTATTTTGCTAGGCCGAGAACGACCGCGACTGCGGAAAGATTATCCGAAGCTCCAGGAACCGGTTTTCCCGTTTCAAAGAAAATAAACAAAAAAGCGAAAGGCAGTGTAAAAACATAAAACCAAGGAATTTTCGAAAAAACCAAACTAACCATAGGTAAGTTCGACCAAATAGTTTCGAAAATAAAACCTAAAGTTGTTACAAAAGGCAAAGTCAAAACCCCAACAAAAGCTACTCCCATTAGTACAGGGTATACTTTTGGAAACCAAGCAATTAGGTTAAATTGGAAAGCAGAGTCATGGTGCCCTGAAAAAATCAAAGTTTTATCCACATCTACTTCCGGTTCAAACCTTCCAACTACATTGTAAGAAGTTTCCTCTGGAAAAAAAGGATCCAAAAATTCAGAATACTGGAGAAACTGTTTGAAAAACAAAAACAATCCTAACCCAGAAAGTATTATAGAAACCCAAACATACTCAGGCAAGAAAAAGTATATAACCACACTCAAAATATAAATTGGAACAGTAATCTTAATCCAACCAAGAAACGCTTTCGGATGACAAGTAAACTTTTCCCTATCAACACTGTCTGCAAAACGTTCCAATTCTTCTTGAATGTCCTTACCCGCTTCAGTCTCCTCTTCCGAACCAGGGGCTCTAGGTCCATATTCATTTACTAGTTTCGAGAGATATTCATGCATATACTGGCCGTATTCTTTCGGATTATCAGCATTTGGCAAGTTTTCACGCTGTGTAGTTAAAATTTCTTACAGATAAAGGTTTCACATGTTATGATTTTTATAGAGTTTTTATTCTTCTTTTTCGAAACCTGCTGAGTATTTCATTCTTTCTTCGGAATCGTCAGTAGTCAAATCTTCGACGAATTTGAATTGTCTTTCATAGAGATGAAGATTCTTGCTGAAAGCGTGCATTTTTCCCGGTTCTACTCCTATTTCTTTTGCTATGTGCTCATTGAGTAATTGAAGTCCGGCTAGATTGCTGGGTAGACCGGCGTGGGCGTCCCAACTTCTCCAATAGGAGTAATTATTTAATTTCCCGTCGATTATTTCGAAATCTATAATCGTTAGACATGGAGGGTTTTCGTTTTCAAGATCTTTTGGTTTCCTTGTCGTTACTATGTTTTGTCGGTCGTGAGGTTCCTCTTTAAATTTCTCTATTACTTTACTGATCTGATCATATTCATCCCGTAATCTTTGCCCATATGTATAATCGTAATTCTGTTTATCGGGGCTGAATAAATGTTCCAGAGCGTATTTGTTTATGTCTGAAACGGGAGCTCTCTCATCTACTAATGGTCTCTCTTCTGGATGCGAAATTTTCAATGTCACGGCTATCTTTTTTGTCAGAGTTTCTTCGCTTCCTCTTCCCACTTCGAACTCCTTTCCATCTTCCAGAATAATCTTATTTACTCTAAACCAAGCATCCGGAATCGTTCTAGCTTCAATATTTTTCATTTGATCACTCCAAATAGTTTACTACTTGACTGTTCATAAAATTTCTCTAAATTCTCCAAAATTACAACTACCAAACTCCGATAAGTTTCCACCAGCCAAATCCTATAGTAACAAATACTAAAACCGACCCAATAGTAAGAACAGCACCAGCCTTCACTAGATCTTTAACCTCCACATATCCAGAAGAATAGACGATTGCGGCACTCGGCGTACCAATCGGTAACATAAACACCATTGCAGACCCCATTGCAATGAGATAGGACACAAGCTCTCCACTATATTGACCTGCAATCCCCAATCCTGTAATAGTAGTTATTGCAATTGGCAGTACAACGGCTGTTGCAGCCGAATTGCTCATCATATTGGAAATCACAATAACCAATACGAGAAAAGCAATCATCACAACAAGAGGATTTTGACCTACAAAACCAACTAAACTCTCAGAGATAAACACGACTGAGCCCGTCTTAACCAAGGCATGGCTCAAAGTCAACGCTCCACCATAAAGAAAAATTAGCCCCCAAGGCATGTTTTGTTTTATATCTCTCCAAGTGATGGTCCGGGAGGCTACCAAAGCGAAGAAACCTCCGATAGCTATAATTGAAAGCCCTAAACTTTGACCCATCACAATCCACAATATAAGAGTTACAAAAAAGATTAGTCCGGCTTTTTTCTCCCCCCTACTTATTTTCCCCATTTCTTCAACTTCCCCCTGTATCTCATTTCTAATCTTCTCTGTATCGATTTCCCCCCACGGGTACACTAATTTCAGCGTAAAATAGGTCAAAACAATTAAAATTAGAGCTATTGGAATGCCAGCGATTGCCCAGTCCAAAAAACTCAATGTTGTACCTGTAACACTTTCAAGAATTCCTATAGCCAAGATGTTTCTAGCACCGCCAAGCAAAGTCCCAATGCTTCCCACTGAAGTAGAATAGGTTAGCGCTAGAAATATAGCAACTGCAAAATTCTCACTATGCCCTATTTTTCCCGCTTGGATTATGCCGACTAAAACAGGTAAAAGTAAAGCAGCAACCGCATGACTTGGCATAGACCAAGACATTAGCCCTCCCAATAAACATATACTAAAAATAATAGATGAGGAACTCTTCCCAAATCTATCTAGGAGTTTAATAGAAACACGTTTGTGGAGATTAGTTTTCTGCATAGCTATACCAAACGAGAGAGCTCCAACAAGAAAAAACAAAGCTGGGTTTTTAAAACCAAAAAAGGCTTCAGACAAGGAAAAAATATCGCTCGGAAGTAATAAAGGTAAAAGAGTAACGCCGAAAAGAGCAGTCATTCCTAAAGGAAAAGCCTCGGTAACCCACAGGATTGTTACGAAAATTAGAACTCCAAGGGCTCTTTGAGCGGGAAGAGTCATTGGAGTTGGCACTACAGAAATAATAGCCAATACTGCAAAAGCCACGAATAGATAAATAATCCTGCGAATATTTTCAGGTCTTTCAAGAGGAGGAATCCCCTCACTCATTTCTGGTAATTCTTCAGTCTTCTCGCTCTCAGGCATCATACTCCCCCAAAGAGTTCTAGGAAACAGTTATGACTTTACATGGGGCCTTATCTTCCAAATAATTTATCTCATCACCAAATATTATTTGATCCAATTTTTGTCTCAATTGCTCTACCACTACCAAATCAATTGAAAATTCTTCGATAGCTTTCAAAACTTCCTCAGAAGGGGGGCCCTCTACGAATTTTGTTTCAATTGAAACTCCCTTTTTTGCAGCTTCATCCTTTATTTCCACAGCCAATTCCTGAGCTGCTTGTTCTTGAACTTTTTTCTGAGCCTCTCTGAACGATTTAATGACTTCGCTTTTTTCCCCAAGTTGTCCAGTCATGTATCTAATATTTCTTGCAGGTGCTTCATCTGTTATGTGAAGGAGGTAAAGTTTACCCCCTTTTTTTAAATGTTTCAAAGCTTCTTCACGAGCTTTTTCTGGTAAAACATCCCCAAAAAAAGGGATTAAAGCTCTTTCTGCCTTCTTCTCATCATTCATTCTTTTTAGTCCCCTAATCGTTTTGATTCTTCTCTGATTTGTAATTTTCTTGCCATTAATAAGTATTTTTAATTTTTTAGACACCCATTACAAAGAACAGTTTTATTTTCCCTTGAAAATAAAAGATAAATAAAAGGATTTAGAATTAATAGGGGGAGGCGAATGAATGTTTTTTAGAAAAGACTACGAGTTTTTTGAAGTAATTTTAGGGATCGTTGCTATATTTATTCCAATAATCGTAATTGTGTCGCTCTCAACGGATGCGGCTTATAGTAGAACGGCTTTACTAGGTTTTAGCTTAGCTTCTATAGTAGCAGGAATTATCGCGGGCTTTCTTGTGTTAGACGGTTACTATAAGTTGACTGATAAGCTCAAATTTTTAGAGTACGAGGATTACAAAAAATCAAAAGAGGAGGGTTCATAGATGTCTAAATTTTTGATAGTAGAAGAATCAAGTCGGGATAGATCGATATTCTATAACTTTGCGATTATAGAAGCCCAAGATGAGAATGAAGCAGAAGATAAGTATCTCCAAAAGATTGACATGGACTCTGATGAAACGGACTTGATAATTATAAATATCGATCAAATTGATGATGATTACTATCACTTTCTAGAAATTGATTTAGATAACCTCCGTTGAGGGGAATTCCTTTTTTCTAGTGATTAAGGGATAAAATCTCAAAATGTAAGAATTCTCCCTGTTAGGATGGTGCAAATTTTTGCTTAATTGCAAAAATAAATAAAAAAGATTCTACTAATGAAATTCGGAGGCTGGAAAATGACTATAGATAGAGACATAGAGTTTTTTGAAGTTGTAGTAGGGGTCGTAATTGTATTTATTCCGATAATACTCACCGTCACTCTTTCTCCTAGTAAATCTTTCAACAGAACGGCTCTCTTAGGATTTAACATAGCTTCAATAATAACAGGAATGATTAGCGGATTCCTGATATTGGACGGTTACTACAAACTAACAGATAAACTCAAAGTTTTAGGTTAAGGCTAGTATTTCACAGAGCTTCCCTCTTCTCTTCTATTTTAAAGACTGGGGACTGAAATACAATCCGAAAAAGAAAGTACCGTTTTCAACCTTCGAAAGTCTCAATGGCGTCAGAAATTTTTTCCGAGGAAAGCTTTTCAAATACTTGCCTATCCGCTTCAGTCTGGGCTAACTCCACTTTCTCCGGAATCAATTCCCCCTCAATAATTTCATTCAAAGCTTTAAGATTTAATTGGATAAGATCATTAACATCCATATCTTTTCGATAATTCTTCTCAAATACCTCCGTAGCTTTCTCCGCTCCTCCTCCAATAGCATGAGCACTATATTCCACTATAGCTCCGCTAGGATCTGTCTCAAATAAATGTGGACCAGTTTCCCCAACACCACCAATCAAAAATTTTGTACCGTACGGCCGTACACCGCCCTTTTGCGTATATTCTTGCTTTATGTTTCCTATATCCTCGGCAAGACTCTTTACAGATACAACCTCATCATAACGAAGCCTGTTCACTTGCGCTTTCATCCTAGCTTTATCTATCAAAACTCTAGCATCGGCTATTAACCCTGCAGCAGCCACTCCTACATGCTCATCAATCTGAAAAACTTTTTCCACAGAACCATCCTCAACTAAATTGTTCGTTTTCTTTCTTTCCGCTGCTAAAACCACTCCAGATTCAGTTTTCGCTCCTATGGCTGTAAGGCCTTTTTTTACGGCTTCTTGAGCATACTGAACTTGGAAGATTTTTCCTTCTGGACTAAAAACGGTTGAACCGATATCATATCCTTGTCCTTTTTGAGCAGTGGCCATCATCTCACCTAATGAAATTTCTTTACGTGGTAAACAGTTACACTTCTGTTTACTTAATCTTGGTTTGTACCGATAAATAATTGCACATATAAACTCCGTTAATCATAGTATTTCACACACATA